>NZ_LVEG02000008.1 GCF_001614315.2 Halofilum ochraceum | reverse complement strand
TTTTCGCCGAAGGTGAACGCGTGCGTGGCGCGGACACAGGCGTAGGCTGGGTTGAGCGGCAGCGATACCCAACGCATCGTGGTTTCGGTAATCGACATGGGCTCAAGTAGGCGGCGCACGGCCTGTTGGGTTTCCTTCGTCAACCCAACCTACGGGACTGAGGCCAAAGAATCGTGTAGGCCGGCCTTTCCCGGCGCCAGTTGCACGTCAGGCGTGCACCGCTTCATCCCGCCGGGGAATGCCGGCATTGCGCGGTGACATGCCGCGGCCAGTATTCAGCGCAGCGGGCCGCGCAAGGCCGGCCTACGTTCGAGGGCGCAGGAATCGGTCGGCAGGTATGCATCCTGAACCGGATGGCGGTTACGGCGCGCAGCCCGCTCCGTTGCGCGATGGCGGTCAGCGGGCGGCGGCGAGCCAGACGGGTTGGCGGCGGCGACCCCAATGGCCGGGCTGGCCGGCGAAGACGCCGGCGCAGCGGGTGCCGCAGTGCAGGCAGTGGCCGTCGTCGTCGAGATTCCAATCCGAGAGCTGGTACCAGTCGCGGCCGATCAGGCGCGTGCCGCAGCCGTGGCAGTAGGTGCTCTGGCCGGCCTTGTCGTGGGTGTTGCCCGTGTAGGCGTAGCGGATGCCGTGGTCGACCGCGATGCGCCGTGCGCGGGACAGTGTCTCCGGCGGGGTATGCGGATAGTCCAGCATCTTGAAGTCCGGATGGAACGCGGTGAAATGCAGCGGCACGTCCACGCCGATCTCGTCGCGGACCCATTCGACCAGCCGGGTGATCTCCTCGTCGCTGTCGTTCTCGCCCGGAATGAGCAGTGTGGTCAGTTCGAACCACACGTCGGTTTCGAAGCGCAGGTAGCGAATGGTGTCGAGCACCGGCTCCAGCGCCGATCCCGTGAGCTTTTTGTAGAAACGCTCGGTGAACGCCTTGAGGTCGATATTCGCGGCATCCATGCGGGCATAGAACTCTTTGCGCGGTTCCGGGCAGACGTAGCCGGCGGAGACGGCGACGGCCTTGATGCTCCGATCGTGACACGCATCGGCGATATCGATGGCGTATTCGTGGAAGATCACCGGATCGTTGTAGGTGAAGGCGATGCTGTGTGCACCGAGCCGTTCGGCGGCCTCGGCGATCTCCGCCGGCGATGCACTGTCCGCGAGCGTGTCCATCTGCCGGGACTTGCTCATGTCCCAGTTCTGGCAGAACTTGCAGGCGAGATTGCAGCCGGCGGTACCGAACGACAGCACGGAGGTACCGGGCAGGAAATGATTGAGCGGCTTCTTCTCGATCGGGTCGACGCAGAAGCCCGATGAGCGACCATAGGTGGTCAGGACCACCTGGTCGTCCTGGCGGCCGCGCACGAAACACAGGCCGCGCTGGCCCTCCTTCAGTTTGCAGAAACGCGGGCACATGTCGCACTGGATGCGACCGTCATCAAGCCAGTGCCAGTAGCGTGTCGGCACGCCTTCGAGATGTTCGCGGGTCACTTTGCCCCCCGCCCCGGTTCAGGCGGATTTACCCTATGTCCCATAAAAATGGCGGATTTGCCGCAGTTTTCAAGGTTGTTCGCAGAGCGCCGGGAAACGCCCGGGCTGGTCGGCGGGAATCCTGTAGGTCGGGCTTCCAGCCCGACGGATCGGGGGCTCCGAGTGTCGGGCTGACCGATCCGCCGGGAGCGGATCGGCGCGACAGCCCGAAGGGCGTGGCGCATGGAAGCGCCACACAAACCCGACCTACGCCGGTACCGAGCGTTTCCCCTGGTAGAAAACGCAGTGTCCACGCGTGCCGGCGTGTGCCAGCAAGTGCACTGATGCGTTGATTTTTGCGGCAAACGGCTACATTCCATGGGAGAAACGTGGGCATTTCAGGGTGGCATCGATGGGTGACAAAGTACGCGGACCCGCCGTGGCGGGCCAGTTCTACTCCGGGCAGGCGGATGTCCTGCGCAGGGAGGTCGATGCGTTGCTTGGCGCGGCCGATTCCCCGGACGAGCCGGCGCCGAAGGCGATCATCGCGCCGCACGCGGGATTCATGTTCTCGGGCGGCGTCGCGGCGACCGCTTATGCACGTCTCCGCCCGGCCAGCGGCCGGATCCGTCGCGTGGTGGTCCTAGGGCCCTCGCATTTCGTGCCTTTCCGCGGGCTTGCCGCCAGCAGCGCCGAATGGTTCGAGACACCGATGGGACGACTGCGGGTCGATACCTCCGGGCTCGCAACGGTGCTGGACTTCCCCTCCGTCGAGGTCGTCGATGCCGCCCATGCACGCGAGCATTCGATCGAGACCCAGTTGCCGTTCATCCAGCAGGTTCTGGGAAACGATGTGACGATCGTCCCGCTGGTCGTCGGTGACGCGCGGCCGAGCACGGTCGGCCAGGTGCTGGCGGCCCTGTGGGGCGATGAGGAGACCGCGATCGCGATCAGTTCCGATCTATCGCACTTCCACGATGATCGTTCGGCACGGCGACTGGATCAGGCGACCGCGCACACGATCGAAAGCCTGCGCGGCAGCGAACTCCGCGCGGAAAATGCCTGCGGCTTCCTGCCGGTGGCCGGACTGCTGTGGAATGCGCAGCAGCGCGCGGCCACAGTGCATACGCTGGAGTTGAAGACCTCAGCCGATGCCGGCGCACCGCCTGACAGCGTGGTCGGTTACGGCGCCTTTACCCTCCAGGAGCGCGCGGCATGACCGGGGCGGCGCAGAGCCCGCATCTGCAACCCTGGGGTCCCGATCTGCTTGCCGTTGCCGAACGGGCGATCGACCACGGCCTCGCGCACGGCCTGCCGCCGGACCTCGACATCGAAGGCTGGCCGGAGCTGCTGCGGGCGGAGCGTTCCAGCTTCGTTACTCTGAAGACGACCAATGGTCACCTGCGCGGCTGCATCGGGTCGATCGAGCCGCACCGGCCACTGGTTGCCGATATCAACGCCAATGCGTTTGCCGCGGCTTTCGAGGATCCGCGATTCCCGCCACTGCGGAAGACCGAGCGCGCTGGCCTGGCCTGCGAGCTATCCGTCCTCACACGGCCCGAACCGATGGAATTCGCGGATGAGACCGATCTCGTCCAGCGCCTTGTGCCGGGCGTTGACGGCGTTCTCATCAAGGCCGGTACCCGCCGTGGCACACTGCTGCCTGCGGTCTGGGAACAATTGCCCGATCCGCTGGAATTCTGGCGGACGCTCAAGGAGAAAGCGGGCATTGCGCAGGGGATGCTGCCCGACGACCTGGCCGTCTATCGCTACCGCGCGGAGCATATCGGCGGGTGAGCCAAGGGTCTTCGGGTCGCGTATTGGATTGCGGTCCTTGCCGCGGCAGACGTAGGCCGGCTTTTGCCGTCAGGCAACAGCCGGCGGGCCCCGTGTACGGAGCCGTAACCTTGTCTGCCGGCTGGCTCCCTTCGGTCGCAAGCCGGCCTACGTGTTTTGCCTGCAATGGTGAACGGCAGGAACGGGGAACTCGATCGAGAGGTGCCCGTTCGCGGCTGCCGCCGGAACCGGTACCCGATCTATGCAACGACGCCCCGAAGGATTCCGCCCCGCCATCGCGGCGATCGTCGCGGCTCTGCTGGTGACGGCCTGGGTGCTGCGTGCCCCGCCGCCGCCCGCCCAGCGGGATCTGTGCGGCATCTTCGAGCGCCATCCGCACTGGTATGACCATGCCCGTGATGCCGAGGTCCGCTGGGGCATCCCCACTGCCACGCTGATGGCGTTCATCCAGCTCGAATCGGGATTCCGGCGCGGCGCCCGTCCCCCGAGGGAATACCTGTTCGACGTCATACCCTGGAAACGGATGTCGTCCGCTTATGGTTACGGGCAGATCCAGGATCCGGTCTGGGGGGAATACATCGAGGAGCGCCCTGGGATCGGCCGCAGCCGCCGCCATATCGATGACGTGCTCGATTTTATCGGCTGGTACAACCGGGCGACCGTCGAGCGGCTCGGTATCGAGCCGGACAACGTCAAGCACCTCTACCTCGCCTATCACCAGGGCCGAACCGGTTACCGCCGCGGCGACTGGCGGCGCAAGCCGGCGATCGAGAACTACGCCGAGCGGGTGGCCGCTCGCGCGGCGGACTACAGCCGACAGTTGAGCACGTGTGCGGCCCGTTTCGACTGCGACGGTCTGCTGGAATTCGGGCCGTGGTGCAGTGCGTCCGGCCCGGATCGCTCCGGGGCATCGACCTAAGTCGATCAGGGCCCCCTCTTTTGGAGATCTGCAGGCCGGGCTTCAAGCCCTACAGGTCGGTGGCCTCGGCGTGTCGGGCTGGAAGCCCGACCTACGGAATTCTAAGGCCGGCGTAGCAAAGACTGAAGTTCCGACTGGAAGGCCAACCTACGGAATCGTGAAGCGTTGCGTTGGCGGCTTTGCTGAGGATTCTTACCGAACGGAGGCACACTGCGGTGTGCCCCCGTTATCGGTACAACCCTGACGACCTGGAACGCATGGATGATCAGCCGTCGTTGCCGCGGATCAGGAAGTACACGCCGAGCAGCAGCAGGACCACCTGGAATTCCATGCCGCCCATGGGGTGACTCTGGCTGGCGACGAAGCTCCACTGGCCCCAGTGCACCATGGCGATGGCGCCAAGCATGACCGGTGCGACAGCGAGTCCGGACAGGCGGGTGACGAGGTCTCCGAAGCGGCCGCGGAGGGTCGCGCCTGCAATGATGCCGGCGCCGGCGAGGACTTCGGCCAGCGCCACGAGGCCGGCGATCACCACCGGCAGGCCCATCATGCCGGCGAATCCCTCGATACCGGACACGAGGAATTTCTGCAGCCCGTGGAAAAGGAAGACGCTCGCGAGCCCGGCGCGCAGCAGCCAGTGCGCATGCGGCGCGAATGTAGCGGCGATACCATGACCGGAATCGATGCTGCCGTGAACGTGCGTTTGTACCGTCATTGGAATGCTCCCGTTTATTGATTTGGCTGAATCACTTTCGTGTCCCCCTGACACGCTGTGCAGTCTGGCGATTTCCGGAAATGGCGGTAATTCGGTTTTGTACGTACGTGGTACCACGTGCTCGCGGGATCGCTCCGTGGAACCCCGTGCGGGGTTCGCGGTCTGACCGATTCTGAAGAGGCACTCACCGGGGAACCGCCACCAGCGATGAATGAAACGGATGCAACCATGACGCGGGCTGCGGCCCCCGGCATCGGCAGGCTCGCCTGGATCGTGGGGAGCGCCGCGGCCGCGTTCGCCCTCATGGTGCTGTTGGGTCTCGCCGCCCTGCAGTTCACCGCGGCCCAGCCGCCGGTCCCGTTGATCTGGCCCGCCGCGGGGATCGCGCTCGCGTTGACCTTCCGTTTCGGGTGGCCGGCTGCGGTCGGTACCGCGCTCGGCGCCGCCATTCTCCACGGCGCGATCGGTACGCCGCTCTGGCCGGCGCTGGCACTCGGCGCCGTGACCGGCATCGCCGGTATCGCCAGCGCGGCGATCCTGCGCCGGCTGCGCTTCAACCCGACCTTTCCACGGGTGCGCGATGCCATCCTGCTGCTGGCGGTCGGTGGCGGCCTGACCGCGGTCCTCAGCGCTGTCGGCGGGACCATGGTGGTCGCCGGTCTGACACCGGACTTCGCCGCCACGTTCGGCCTGTGCTGGATCGCCGACGCCATGGGCATGATCCTGCTGGCGCCACCGCTGCTCGCCCTGCGGGCACCGCATATGAGTGCGCGCGAGGCATTCGAGGCCAGTGGCTGGGTGATCGCCGGCGTGCTGTTCGTGTATGGCGTCTATGCCGGTGGGCTGTCCGCGCCGGTCGCCCTCGCCTCCTCGTATGCGGTCTTTCCGCTTGTGCTCGCGGTCGCGTTGCGTTTCGGGGCCGCCATCACCGGCATCGCGGTCGCCGCCATCGCCGCCGTGGCGCTGCTGTGTACGGGGCTCGACAAGGGCCCGTTCGCACAGACCAACATGATCGCGAATCTCCTCTCCCTGCATGCCCATCTGGCCATGCTCGGGGTCACCGGCTTGGTCCTCGCCGCGGCCCGCACGGAACGCGACGCCGCCGACGAGCAGGCTCGGGAACACCTGCGAACGCTGGCCCGGGCCGGGCGGATCGATGCGATGAGCAGCATGGCCGCGGGCATCGCGCACGAGGTCAACCAGCCGCTGTCGGCGGTCAACAGCTACGCGCACGCGGCCCAGCGGATGCTGCGCGACGGCCGGCCACCGGACGAGGTCGCCGACGCGCTCGAGCGGGTGGTCAAGGGGAACGAACGGGCGGCCGCAATTGTCCGGCGCGTGCGGACGTTCCTCCGCACCGGCGATGGTGAACGCGTGCGTTCGGACCTGAACACGCTCGCCTGCGAAGCGATCGAACTCACCGTGCCGGAATACCGGCGTCAGCGGGTCAGCTTGACCAGCGATCGGGCATCGCGGCCGCTGATGGTCGAGGTTGACCCGGTCGCGATCCGCCAGGTGGTCGTCAACCTGCTGCAGAACGCCCTAGACGCGGTCCATGAAGCGCCCAGCGACCGCCTGCGCTGGGTGCGGGTGACCACCCGTGCCATAGAGGCGGACCACGAAGCCGAACTCACGGTGGAAGACAGCGGGCCCGGTCTGCCCGCGGAGGAACGGCACCATCTCTTCGAGCCGCTGGTGACCGGCCGCAGCGGCGGCACCGGCCTCGGGCTGGCGATCGTACGCTCGCTGGTCGAGGCGCACGGCGGAACGGTGGAGGCCGGAGATGCCGAGGGTGGCGGCGCCCTCTTCCGGATCCGGATACCGGCAGCGGCAGCGCAAAAGAAGGAGGCGGCATGAGCAGTGAACAGGTCTACATCGTCGACGATGACCCCGACGTCCGTGAAGCGACTTCATTCCTCGTGACGACGGCGGGTTATCCCGCCGAATCGTTCGAGACACCCGAGGAGTTGCTCAACCGGGTCGCCCGGGACAGTGCCGGCTGCCTCATCCTGGATGTCCGCCTGCCCGGAATGAACGGGCTTGAACTGCAGCGCGAACTCGCCGAACGCGAGATCCGCATGCCCATCATCTTCATTACCGGCCATGGCGACATCCCGATGGCGGTCGAAGCCGTCAACGCGGGTGCGCTCGATTTCCTCGAGAAGCCGTTCGACAACGATTCGCTGCTCGCGCGCGTGGAAGAGGCCATCGTGGCCGACCGGGAGCGCCGCACACGCGAGGCCGCGTCCGCCGATATCGACCAGCGGCTGGAGCGGCTGACGCCGCGCGAGCGGCAGGTCATGGAGGGCATTCTCGCGGGGAAACTCAACAAGGTGATCGGCTACGAACTCGAGATGAGTACGCGCACGGTGGAGGTCCATCGTGGCCGCATTCTCGACAAACTGGGCGCGCGCAATGCGCCCGAAATGGTCCGGCTGGTGCTCGCCGGAAACCGTTATCGTGACTGGAGCCCGACGGTGGACGGGAGAGGAAGTCCTGGAGCCTGAGAAGCAGTCCAGTCCGTGTGGTATGGCCTACGGGCGGTTGCTGGATACGACGCGACGCCTTTGTAACCGATTACGGTCTTGCGTCAGGAGACGTGTTGATCGCGAGCAAGCTCGCTCCTACAGGTGCATCCGTACCGCGGTGGCAGAATTCGTGCAGGAGCGAGCTTGCTCGCGATCGTTTCAGAGTTCCAACGGGCCGACCGGCTTTGGCCAAAGGCAACCGCCGGCGGTGCGGGTTTTGGAGGCCCGAAACCGCCGGCTGGCTCCCTTCGGTCGCAAGCCGGCCTACCGCAATGCATCCCTGCGCCGTCTCTCGATCCCTCATTCGGCCGGGTTCTTCACCAGCCGCCCGACCGGACCGCCGATCTCGTAGCCGACGGTCTTGACCTTCGTATCCGGGCGGACGTATTTCACGTCGCCGCGCGGACCCTGGCCACTGACGATCAGCACGCCCGATTCACTGGCTTCGGTCGCCCTGGTTTCGCGGTCGTGTTCGGTGACCATCGCGAACGCACCCTGAGTCGCGAGTGCCGTCACGAATGCCGTGGCGAGCAGTGTGGTCGGAAGGACGAAGTTACGGGTGTTGCGACGATTCTCGGTTTTCATGATGTCGATCTCCTTGGACTGACGTTGTGCCATATGGCAGTTCGCAGTCTGGAGATCGGCGGCCGCGCGCGTAATTGGCGGTTCTACGTAAGCGCTTCCACGTAGCCTGCCTGATCACGTCTGCGGGACGCGGGACCGGGGATCAGGTCCCGCAGAAGGTGCGCTGGACGACCTCTTCCGGTTTCGGCGGCTTTGCGAGATCAGCGTGTTCCGGGTGGTCCTCGAATGGACTCGCCAGGACCTCGAGGAGCCGCTCCATCGGGGTGAAGTCATCCTCCCTCATGGCCGCGCTGATGGCCTGCTCGACGCGGTGATTACGCGGGATATAGGCCGGATTGGTCGCACGCATCGCGGTGCGGCGCGTGTCGTCGTCGCTGTCCTCGGCCACGAGCCGCTCACGCCACTTCTCGGCCCAGGCGTCGAACGCGGAGGGATCCTCGAACAGCGTCCGCACGGTCTCATCGTTGCCGGTGTCATCACGCTGCAGGTCGGCCAGGCGCCGGAAGGTCAGCGTGAAGTCCGCGCGCTGCTCGGCCATGCGCTTGAGCAGGTCCATCGCAAGGTCGACATCCCCTTCGCCTTCGGTCGCGAGCCCGAGCTTGCGCCGCAGCAGCGCGTGGTAGGTCTCTTCGAAGCGGGGGGCATAGTGGTCGAGCGCCGCGCGCGCCACCTCCATCGCTTCGTCCTCGTCCGCGGCCAGCAGCGGCAGCAGTGACTGGGCAAACTGCGCGAGATTCCAGTGCGCGACCCGCGGCTGCTGGTTGTAGGCGTAGCGGCCCTGGACATCGATCGAGCTGTAGACCGTCGCGGGGTGGTAGCTGTCCATGAACGCACAGGGACCATAGTCCATTGTCTCTCCGGCGATGGAGACATTGTCGGTATTCATGACGCCATGGATGAATCCGACGCCGAGCCAGTCCGCGACCAGATCGGCGGTACGGGTCACGACCTCGGTCAGCAGTGCGGCGTAGGGGTTATCCTGGTCGGCGATCTCCGGATAGTGCCGTTCGATCACATAATCGGCGAGTGCGCGCACGCTGTCGTGATCGCCCCGGCGGTAGAAATATTCGAACGTCCCGACACGGACATGGCTGGCGGCGATCCGGGTGAGCACGGCGCCCGGCTCGACCTGCTGGCGATAGACCGGCTGACCCGTCGCGACCATCGCGAGGGCGCGCGTGGTCTCGATGCCGAGACCGGCCATGCCCTCGCTGACAAGGTACTCGCGCATGACCGGCCCGATCGACGCACGGCCATCGCCGGCACGGGAAAACGGCGTCAGGCCGGCGCCCTTGAGCTGGACATCGCGGCGCCGGCCCGTGCGGTCGATCAGTTCGCCGAGCAGCACGGCCCGGCCATCCCCGAGGCTGGGGACGAAATTGCCGAACTGGTGACCCGCATAGGCCAGCGCCAGCGGCTCGGCCCCGTCCGGGACCCGGTTGCCGGCCAGCATCTCGACACCCTCGGGCGACGCGAGCGCGTCCGCATCCAGCCCGAGTTCCGCCGCCAGCGGCCGGTTGATCCGGATCAGCTTCGGCTCCGCGACCGGCGTCGGGGCGACTTTGGCGTAGAAGCCCTCAGGCAGGCGGAGATAGCTGTTGTCGAGCGTCAGCGTCGCGGGCCGGGCGGTCTCGGCGGTGCTCATGGTCGGGGCCTCCAAAGGGATGGCGGGGCCTGAACCGCCCTGCGCCATTCCCGAGTATTCTGGTAAGGAATTATCGGTATTGTGCGGACAATCGCGGCCGCCTTCAATGGCGCGGGCGTAGGCCCGAAGCGGGCCGCCGAGGCGTCCGGGCCAGCCGCTCATCGGTTCGATCATGGTGCCCGAGCCGCGCGCGTTCGCCTTCGGCGAAAACGCGCCTACGATCCTCCCGCCTCGGCCCTTGGCCCTTGGCCCTTGGCCCTTGGCCCTTCACCGCGCCCCGAACGGCCGCAGGCGCTCGAGCAGGACCGGCAGCAGGGCGAGGTTACTCACCAGGGCGAACACCATCGCCAGGCCGGTCAACAGGCCGAAGTAGATCGTCGGCATGAAGTTCGACAGGGTCAGGATCGAGAACCCGAGCGTGATGATGACCGTGGTGTAGACCATGGCCCGCCCGACCTCGCGATGGGCGATCTCCGCAGCGGTGGGATAATCCGCACCGTCACGCACTTCGGTCTGGAAGCGGTCGACGTAATGGATGGTGTCGTCCACCCCGATGCCGATGACGATCGCGGCGATGGTCATGGTCATGATATCCAGCGGCAGCCCGATCCAGCCCATGATGCCGAGCACGAAACTGGCCGCCACAGCGGTCGGGACCGGACCGATCAGGGCCATGCGAACGGAGCGGTAGAGTGCACCGAACATCAGCATGATGGCCCCGAATACGACGACCAGCGTCACGATCTGGGAGCGGAAGAGGCTCTGCATGACGTTGTTGTACAGCACGAGCATCCCCGACAGCGTGACCTGCTCGGGTTCGATGTCGAATTCCCTCGGCAGACCGGTGTGGATCCGTTCGAGCAGCTGATCGCGATTGAGACCGGGCAACGAATCGATGACACGGATGTCGAAACGGATCTGGTTACCGTCGGGCGTCATGTACGGATCGATGAGCTGCTGACGGAGTTCCTCCGGCACCCGGTTGTAGAGGATGCCGAGTTCGAACGGCTCCAGCCGCTCGCCGTCATTGATTTCCAGAACCATCTCCCAGGCCGTGCCCACCGACAGGATCTTGCCGGTCGCATCGAGGCCCTCGAGCCAGTCCTGGATTTCGGTCACGCGCTCAAGGCCATTGGCGTTGTACCAGTAGCCCTGCGCTGGCGTCGACTCGGTTTCGATGCCCATCTCCTCATCGAACGCGCGCGCCGCCTCGTAGTCCTCCATGAATGCCTGTGGTGCATCGATCACGACATCCAGCGGGGTTGTACCGCCCAGTTCCTGATCGATCAGCGCCATGCCCTGATAGATCTCGGTGTCCTCATGGAAGTAATCGATGAAGCGGTTCTCGACCGTCAGCCGCAGCGCCCCGGCGACGCCGAGCGCCGCGAGCACGATGAATACGATGGCCGTGCGCCCGGGTCGCCGGTGCACCACGTGGGCGATCCCGAGATTGATCGTGGCCGCCCAGTCGCGCTTCGGGTGCGGCACCGGCGCCGGCTTCAGCGGGGCCAGCAGGGACGGGAACAGCACGAACGTCAGGATGAAACCGGCGACGACGGAGCACACCATCATCAGGCCGAAATCCATCACCGGGCGGATATCGGCGAACATCAGCGAACCGAAAGAGATCGCCGTCGTCAGGGACGTGAAAAACGAGGGCTTGAATTTGCTCCGCAGGGTCTGCTGGACGAGCTCTTTCTGGCCGATGGATTCGTCATGCGCGTGCAGTTCCCGATAACGGACGATCAGGTGCACGATCAGCGACAGGGTGATGATCAGGACCAGCGAGATGAAATTCGATGAGACGACCGTCACCGGCCAGCTCATGAAGCCGATCCACCCGACCATGGCCACGACGACGCTCGCGCAGATCACCGACGGCACGACGACCCAGCGGGTGCGTCGGAAGGCCAGCGCGAGCAGCAGGATGATGAACAGGCCGACACCGACCCCGAAGGTGCGGATGTCGCTGCGTACGAAGTCGATCATGTCGACCGCGATCATCGGGACGCCGCCAAGGTGGATCGTCGGCGGATCGCGGTAGCGTTCGAGGGTCGCACGGATTTTGGCGATCCCCTCTTCCATCCGCATCTGGATCAGGTCACCGCGCTCGTCGAAGGCGCGTTCGACTTTCTCCAGTTCCGCTCTCCCTGCGGCGTCGAGTTCCCCCGCCTCTTGCCGCTCGCGTAATTCCCGTCGGCGATCGAGGAGTTCCGCGAAGCGCTCGTCCTGTTCGAAGCGGACGAGCATTGCCGTGGTGTCGGCGTCGTCGTTCAGTATGAGATCGCTGTAGAGCGGGCTGGTCAGGAATTCCTGCCGGGCCTGTTCCATCGATACTTCGGGGTCACGCAGCGTCGGTGGCCCTTCCTGGAGCGTCTCGAACGTGACGTCCTCCCCCTGCACGAGCGGTACATCGAGCAGGCTCGTGACCGAGGCCACCCGCTCGATCGCGGCCAGTTCGTCGCGCAACGACTCGAGCGTGTCCAGCGTGTCGTCGCTGAACAGGGGCCCCTTTGGCGTAAAAGTCACGAATACGAAGTCGTCCGATCCATAGCGCTGACGGATCGTGCGGTACTGCTCCAGGTCCTCGTCGCCCTGCAGCATCAGGGACTCGGCCGAGGCGTCGAGCTCAAAATGGCGCGCCTGATGAATGGCGCCGGCCAGCAGCAGGAAGATGACGGCGAGCACCAGCCACGGGCGGCCGAGAAGCAGTCGATAGCAGGCGTTGATGAGCCGTTCGGGCATGCAGGGAATTCCTTCTTCGCAGGATCGCCAAGGGTACCGATCGCGGCCCCCGTCGTCGCCTCTCCCGGGGCGCGCGGGCTGAATCAGCCGTTGGAGGGTGTATAACGCAACGTTGTAAGTATAGAGATATTCATTCCTTTATCTTTGCAGCGCCGCACGCCATATTGCACGCTGTCAGGCCGTGGGTCCCCCGGCCGCACAGGTAACACCCGTGGAGGGGCAATGGGCGACGTGGTGGCATTCGGAAACGACAGGGAGCCGCTCGATACCGCCGAGGCGGAACGTCTGCTGGCGGAACGCGACGCCGAGGCGCGCATCGCCTGGACCCTGGACCATTTCCCCGGCCGCACGATCCTGTCGTCCAGCTTCGGCGCGCAGTCCGCTGTGCTGTTGCATATGGCCAGCAGCCAGCAGAACGATCTGCCGGTCGTGCTGATCGATACGGGTTACCTGTTTCCCGAGACCTACCGCTTCGTCGACGAACTGACCGAGCGGCTCGGCCTCAATCTCCAGGTGTTCCGGCCGGCACTCAGCCCCGCGTGGCAGGAAGCCCGTTACGGGCGCCTGTGGGAACAGGGCGTCGAGGGGCTGGAACGATACAACCGTATGAACAAGGTCGAGCCGATGCAGCGGGCCCTCGAAGACCTCGGCGCGACCGCCTGGCTCTCGGGCATCCGCAGGGACCAGTCGAACAGCCGCGCGGAGCGCGGGTTCGTCGAGCACCAGAATGGCCGCGTGAAGGTGCATCCGATTCTCGACTGGAACGACCGGGATATCTTCCGCTACCTCAAGGCCTACGATCTGCCGTATCACCCGCTGTGGCACGAGGGCTATGTCTCGATCGGGGACGTCCACACCACCCGCCGCCTCGCCGACGGGATGGAGGCCGAGCAGACGCGGTTCTTCGGCCTCAAGCGCGAGTGCGGGCTGCACACGCAGGTGTAAGGCGGCGACCCTGCTTGATACGCCCCTTTATCCCGGCCCATTGCTCGGGGTTCGTCGCGATCAATGGGTAACAGGAGCCCCGCGAGTCGTCGATCGCCTCCGTGCGGTGCGGCACCTTGATCGCGAGCAAGCTCGCTCCTACAGCCCGTAAGTCCGGTTGAGCAAAGCGATATCAAGCCGGTATCGGGGTCGCGGGACGCTCCTCTATTTCTGCACGTACTCGCCGTCCGGCGTGCGGAACCAGACGCCCTCGGGGAGTTTTTCGAGGATCTGTTTGGCGTAGACGCGGCCGACCTGGTCGACGGGGACGTCCTGTGACTCGGCGCGCTTGTGATAGATTTCGCGGCGCTTGGCGTTCACTTCCTCGACGATCTCTCGGGCCTCGGCACTGCCGCTCTGCCGGATTTCCACGAAGCCATCATAGCGTTCGGCGATGACGCCGCTCGCGCGCAGGCTGTCGAGATCCGCGGCCAGGGCCGGGGTGGCGCCGAGTGCGGCGATCAGGGCCAGCATGACGATCAGGGTGGCGCGGCGAATCATGTCGGGCTCCGTACCGGTGACCGGTTTCAGAACAGGTCCGGGTTCTGGGCGATGTCCTGTTCGGCCTTCTCTTCCAGCTTCACACGGACTTCGGCGTCGAGTTTGACGTTCAGGTTGATCGTGATCGGTTCCTCGGGCGCGCGCATCTGCACGGTCGGCGTGCAAGCGGCGACGAACAGCGGCACCAGCGCGGCAGCGGCGATCCGTACGGGAACGATGCGGGACAATGTGCGCTCTCCATTCGCCGGTGAAGGACGGGCCGGCCGGGTCGATTGCCATCCTGACCGATACGGTCCGATGCGGCAAGACCAAGCGACGTGCCCCGAAAACAGGCTGCGCCGCCCTGCTGACCTGAACCGTTATTCCGATTGCGCGTTACGAAGCTGCAGGTGGCGCTGGATGAGCTCATCGGTAAGCTCGCGGCCACGCGCGACCGCTTCGAGCAGCGGATCCACATCGCCGGTGATGGCGATATTGAACTTGAACGGGTGACCATCCAGCACGTCCGGATTGCTCCCCTGCATCTGGATATCCACCCGGCTCGCCCCGGCGAGCTCGCGCACGAGATCGATCTCGATTTTCTCGTAATCGAAGTCCCGGAGGGCCTGCAGCATCAGGTCCACCGTGCGGTTGGTATCGCCCAGGGCACGCTCGGCGCGCGCGGAACGATAACGCACGTGGCCATCCAGCCCGCGCAGACGGCCATCGCGGATCGCGACCCCCTCCTCGGTGATGAACAGCGGTATCGGTCCGGAGAGCTGACCCCGGCCCTCCAGGCCCTCAATGGAGAGACGCTCCAGCAGCTTCTCCAGCGAAACGCCTTCCACCAGAACCGTGGGATCGTAGACCTGCGCGAACGGATCGAAGCGCCAGTCGCGAACGGCGATCGTGCCCTCGACCACCCGGCCCTCGGCCGCGATCACATGAATCCCGAATGGACTGCCCTGCAGGCGCTCGACCGCGAATTCCAGCGTCGGCCGATCGATGCGCACGCCAGCGTCGATGAAATCGGCCTCCAGGCGCTGGGACCGGGGCGTACGCGGCGGCCGCAGTCGGTCCAGCTCCAGCTCGCCGCGCAGCCCGCTGATGGTGGCCGCGCCCGAAGTGACATCCATATCGGTGATCGTGGCCGTGGCACTGCCGTCGACACCATCCTCCCCCCACGCGATCCGGGCGCTGCCGCGAGCACCCCCTTCGGCCTCCACCCGCTCAGCGAGCGCCGGCAGGACATCCTGCGGCTGGAGTCCGTCCGGCTGGAACGCCAAATCGGGCACATCGACGTTGATGACGCCGGCCGCGGCATCCGGCAAGGCCTGACCGGAGAAGGTAAACGGCAAGGCACCGTCGGCCAGGCGACCCTGACCGGACAGCGCCAGGCCGTCGGGTCGCCTGGTGATCCCGCCGGCGACCGCGATCGGCGCAATGAACGGGTCAGCGCCAGTCTGGTGGAGGCGCTCGACGGCGAAGGTCAGCCAGTCATTGATGGCACGCGGCCGCAGCCGCCCGGCAATGCCGTCGACGCGCAGGTCGTGCTCCGGCAGTTGCGCGCCATAGCCGTTGAGGCGGATGGCGAGTGGGAGGACATCCGCGTCGTCTCCGGATACCGTCACGGCACCGCCACTGACGTCGATATGGCCGAGCCAACCAGGGGCATTCGGGCCCGTCTCGAAACGGATTGCGTCCGTCATGAGGTCGAGACGGTAATCCGGTTGCTCATCCAGACGCAGGACGCCGTCGGTCATGCGGGCCACGAACCGCCCGGTACTGCGAAAGCCCTGGGGCAATGCCACCCGCTCCGCCTCGATCCGGCCTTCGCCACGCAGCGTCACGCGGGTCCCCCCGTCGGCGGCCGCGATGGCGAGCGGCAGGCGCAGCCGGAAGGCGCGCGCCTGCAGATCGTCCCGCTCGAGCGACGGCGCATCGACGCTGAGATCGAGTTCGCCGGTCGGCCCATCAAGCAGGTTTTCGATACCGCCCACGACGGCCACACGATCGATCGCGGTCGCGCCCAGGCGCAGATCCCGGGCATTCAGCGTCGCATCCGGCATGCCGAACGCCCGCAACTGCCGATCGGCCCCGACCAGGCCACCGAAGCGGGCATCCACATCCGCTTCCCCCGGCTGCTCCGGCCAGTCCAGCGTAAAGCGCGGCAATCCGCTGAAACGAACGCCGTCACCCTCGCTGGCCGGTAGCAAGTGCAGCCAGTCGCCCGCCTGCCAGCGCACGCGGACCGGACCGGCCAGCAGCGGTCGGGCGGCGGCCGGGGGCGACAGTTGCGACCATAGCGGCTCCGCGATCCGTCCGATCCGCAGTTCACCGCCGTCGCCGGCGCTGACGCTCAGTTGGCCGTCTTCGGTCCGCCATTCGCCGGCGGCATCCAGCTCCAGAGACTCGAAACGGGCGTTCATCGCCAGGCCCCGACTCTCCAAGCGGTAGTCGCCCCGCCACCCGCCGGCGATCACGGCCTGCAGGGCGCCGGCGATATCGTCCGGCACCGCCGTGCTGGTGATACGGCCGCTGGCGCTCCCCGCGACCTGGATACGGCCCGCGCTCGGGGGCGCTCCCGGGAGAAACGGCCAGGGCAGGTCCGCAGCGGCGGGCATATCGACCCGGTACTCCACCCGGCCATGCGGGTCCCTCAGGGGATCGTCGACGCGGCCATCGAGTTCGATCTCGAAGCCGTCGTTTTCGCGCAGGCGGGCGCTGCCGGCGATGCGGTTACCGTCATAGCGGGCCGAGGCCTCACCTTCCACGACCAGCCGGTTGTTGACGATGCCGGCGTCGATTCGGGCCGAGCGCGGGCCGGCGGATCCCCCCTGGACGTCGGCATCGATACGGGCGGACCAGCGCCCCACCGGCGACTCGATCGTGATCCGGGCATCCCGCAGGTGCAGGGTCGGCACGGTGGCCAGTCCCGCGATCCCGTCACCCGCCGTCACCGGTCCTTCCCGATCACCGGGCATTTCCGGCATACCCGCGATCCGGATCGCCCCGCCGGACCGTTCCAGCGCGGCCGAAAGACCGATGAGCGAGATCTCGAGGTGGCGGATGTCACCACGCCATAGTTTGAGCGGCTGAAAGCGTGCGGAGACGCGCTCGACGGTCGGGGCGTCCTCTCCGGCCAGCACGAGCGGCTCGATCCGGATCCGGCTCCAGCCGAGGGCCCTGACCTCGAACTCGGCATCCGGGAAACCCGCGCGGCCGAGGCGCTCGGTCAGGAAGTGCGTGGCGATCGGGATACGGAACGCCCAGCCGAGGGCCGCGGCGACTGCCATGGCCACAAGCACCCCCATTCCCGCATACAGGATTCCGCGCATCGTTCGCCCCCGCCAGGCGCGGCGAGCCGCGCCCCGAACGTCGATCAATACGGCCCGCCGCGTTCAGCGGGCCTTCAGCACGGACGTTACTTTCGCACAGTCACGGGGGTATTTTCCCGTAATGGCGGGAAATCGATCACTTCACGGTGATCACCGAGCAATCCGCGCTGTGGGATACGCGGTGCGACACGCTCCCGACAAGCGCACCCGAGAGGTCGGATAGACCGCGGCTACCGATGACGATCAGATCGCTGTTCTCTTCCTTCGCGGTATCGAGAATGCGCTTGACGGGATGGCCGTTCTTGAACACGACACGGATCCGGTCATCACTGACCTCGTGCTCCCGCAACCGTTCGATCGAGGCGCGGACGATCTTGTCCGCGAGGTACTCGAGCATCCGCTCGCGCTGACCGGCACTCTCGTCGGGCTGCAGCATGGCCGCAAGTTCGGCGGGCACGTTGGCGACCCATGGATACGCTTCATGTCCCCGACCACCAACGTGTTCAACCTCGGCCATGCGCTCCTGGGTCTCATCCAGCCGCGACGGGTCGAGTACGTGCAGGACAATGACCTCGGCACCGTATCTGGAGGCCAGGTCCCCGGCTACCGCTGCCGCCCTGTGGGCGTGTTCGGAGCCATCCACGGGTAAAAGCATACGACTGAACATGAGACACCTCCGGATCGCCGGCAACGCTGTGTGCGGTACCGGTGTTTTCTGTGAGTTACTCCGGGAAGTCTAGTCCGTCGCGGAACGCCCGCTGTTGTCTCAGATCAAATTCGTGCACGTTCGCGGGCTGCCTGCAGCTCCGCGTCGTGGAATGCCCGCGCATCGGCACCGGTCTCCGGGCCGTCGTAGCGGCCTAGTGACCGTGCATGGGCGAAGAACCCCCTTGCCGGCAGGCCGTCACCCACCCGGCTCACGATCGAGGCCGCCCGCAGCGGACGGCCAGCGGCGGCGTCTTCGCTCATGCTCGCCTCGAGGGCAAGGGCCAGGCGATGGATGGTTTGCGGCGGCTCCAGCCCCAGCGCCAGTGCCGCCTCCTGATACGTCACCGTGCGGCCCTCGCGCGCAAGCGTATCGAGGTAGGCCGACAGGGCATCGGCATCGACCGCTGGCCGCTCGCTGTCACTCACGTTTCACCCCACCCGTACTCGACTGAATACCGGCCCGCGTCAGTGCTGGCGATACTGTTCGCTGCCGAACAGGATCTCGCGCGCCTTCTCGTCGAAGCCGCTGCCCTCTTTGCCCCGGCTGCTGGCCTCGGCGAGGACTTCGAGCGCGCGCTGGACCGCTGGCCGCTCCTCGATCACCTGGAACCAGTGCTTGAGGTTCGGGAAGTCGTCCAGATCCTGGCCCTGGCGCTCATGCGGGCGCACCCAGGGCCAGCTCGCCATATCGACGATCGAGTACTCACCGGCCAGATATTCGCTCTCGGCGAGACGCCGATCCATCACGCCATACAGCCGATGGACCTCATTGGTATAGCGGTTGACCGCGTAGTCGATCGTCTCGGGCGCGTAATTGCGGAAATGGTGCGCCTGACCGGCCATCGGACCCAGGCCGCCCATCTGGAACATCAGCCACTGCATCATGCTGTAGTAGGCCGCCGGTTCCTGCGGGATGAAACGGCCGCTCTTCTCGGCCAGATAAATCAGGATCGCGCCCGACTCGAACAGCGACAGCGGTTCACCGCCCGGCCCTTCCGGGTCGGTAATCGCCGGCATCTTGTTGTTCGGGCTGATGCGCAGGAACTCCGGATCGAACTGATCGCCGCGCGTGATATCGACCGGACGGACCTCGTAGGGAAGGCCCAGCTCTTCGAGCATGATCGTGATCTTGTGCCCGTTGGGGGTCGGCCAGTAATAAAGCTGAATGGGCTGTTGCTGGGTCATAGTTGACTCCGGATTGGCCAGGTGGGCGACTTAAGCTGATGCCGCTCCTCGCGTGCGACGAAATGATGCGATCCAGAACGTAGGCCGGCTTGCGACCGAAGGGAGCCAGCCGGCGTTCAAGGTCACAGCCCTGTACAGAAGACCCGCCGGCTGTTGCCTTGCGGCAAAAGCCGGCCTACCGCCAAAGCGGCAATGGCGCCGCAGGCGCCGCGGCAATGAGGAACTGGCGGTCCGAGCCGGCGCTTTCAAGGCTGCGGCCGGGCCCGGGCGCTCAGCCAAGCCAGCGCCGCGCGTTACGGAACATGCGCAGCCACGGGCCCTCCGCACCCCACTCGGGCGGGTGCCAGGAGTACTGCACGGTGCGGAAAGCACGCTCGGGGTGCGGCATCATGATGGTCGCCCGGCCATCGCTGCTGGTCAGGCCGGTCACGCCGCAGGGCGATCCATTCGGATTCCAGGGGTAGGTCTCGGTGGCCTGCGCCCAGGGATCGACATAGCGCATCGCGACCGTATCCATGGCGACCGGACCGCCGCCGCCCCAGCTGGCACAGCCTTCCCCGTGCGCGACCGGCACGGGGAGGCGCGAGCCTTCCATGCCGGCGAGGAAGAGCGACGGCGATGGCAGCACTTCCACCATCGACAGCCGGGCCTCGAACTGTTCGGAGCGGTTGCGCACGAACGTCGGCCAGCTCTCGGTCCCGGGAATCAGGTCCCGCAGCTGCGCCAGCATCTGGCAGCCATTGCATACGCCGAGCGAGAAGGTATCCGCACGCTCGAAGAAGGCCGCGAACTCGTTCCGTGTGCGTTCATTGAAGCGGATCGACCGTGCCCAGCCACCGCCCGCGCCGAGCACGTCGCCGTAGGAGAACCCGCCACAGGCGGTGATGCCGGCGAACTCGTCGAGCGAAACGCGGCCCGCGATCAGATCGCTCATATGGACGTCGACGCTGTCGAATCCGGCCCGATCGAAGGCCGCGGCCATCTCGTTCTGCCCGTTGACGCCCTGCTCGCGCAGAATCGCCACCCGCGGCCGCGCACCGCCGATGAATGGCGCGGCGATATCTTCCTGCGGATCGAACCCGACGCTCGGCCGCAGCCCCGGATCGCTCGCCGTGACGATGCTCTCGTACTGCTCCTCGGCGCATTCGGGGTTGTCACGCAGCGACTGCATCCGGTAGCTGGTCTCGTGCCAGGCGCCATGCAGCGTCGCACGGTCCGTCTCGAAGAGGGCATCGCCGCCATGGCGGAAGCGGATCACGCCATCGGTGGTCGGATGGCCAAGCGCGTGGGTCTGCTCAGTGAGGCCATGCCGGCCAAGGATGGCATCGACCTCCTCGCGCCGCGCCGCATCGATCTGCACGACCGCGCCCGCCTCCTCGGCGAACGCGGCGGCGAGCGGCGCATCGCCAAGCGGGTCCAGATCGATCGACAGGCCGGTGCCGCCCGCCAGCGCCATCTCGCACAGCGTCGTGAACACGCCCCCGTCCGAGCGGTCGTGGTAGGCGTGCAGCAGGCCGGCTCGGGTCAGCTCCTGGATGGCCGTGAAGAACGCGGCCAGCCGGTCGGGATCGTCGACATCCGGTACGCCCTGACCCGTGACGCCGTATACCTGAGCGAGCGCTGAGCCGCCCAGGCGGTTGCATCCGGCGCCGAGGTCTATAGCCAGCAGTTGCGTCTCCGGATCATTTTTCAACTGCGGCGTCAGCGCGCGCCGGACGTCATCCACCGGCGCGAACGCGGTCACGATCAACGACAGCGGCGCCTGCATGCGGTGCTCGCCGTCGTCGTCGCGCCAGACCGTCTGCATGGACAGGGAATCCTTGCCGACCGGGATCGCGATGCCGAGGCGCGGGCACAGCTCGGCGCCGACCGCGCGCACCGTGTCGTAGAGCGCGGCGTCGTCGGCATCCGCGCCGGTGGCCGCCATCCAGTTCGCGGACAACCGGATATCGCCGATCCGTTCCACCGGTGCCGCGGCGATGTTGGTGACCGCTTCGGCCACGGCCATGCGGCCGGACGCCGGCGCATCGAGCACGGCCGAGGGGGTACGCTCGCCCATCGCCATGGCCTCGCCCGTATAGCCGTTGAAGCCAGCCGCCGTCACCGCGCAGTCGGCGACCGGGATCTGGCGCGGGCCGACCATTTGGTCGCGGCAGACGAGACCGCCGACCGTGCGATCGCCGATCGTGATCAGGAACTCCTTGCCGGCCACGGCCGGCAGGCGCAGGACGCGCCAGGCGGCGTCGGTGAACGCAACGCCATCGGTTGCAAGCGCCGAACCGGCACTCGCGCGCCGCGCGACATCGCGATGCATCTTCGGCGGCTTGCCGAGCAGCAGCTCCATCGGGATATCGACCGGGTCGTCGCCGTGCTCGCGATCGGTCAGATGCAGCCGGCGCTCGGCCGTCGCCTCGCCGAGAATGGCCCAGGGGCAACGCTCGCGGTCGCACAGCGCGCGGAAGCGTTCCTCGTCCTCGGGCCGGATCGCCAGGACATAGCGCTCCTGGGATTCATTGCACCAGATCGCCAGCGGCGACATGCCCGGTTCGTCGTTCGGGATCGCGCGCAGTTCGAGTTCACCGCCGCGATCCGAGTCGTCGAGGATCTCGGGGATGGCGTTCGACAGTCCGCCGGCGCCGACGTCGTGCACCGACAGGATCGGGTTGTCCTCGCCCAGATTGCAGCAGCGGTCGATGACCTCCTGGGCGCGGCGCTGC
Source organism: Halofilum ochraceum (assembly GCF_001614315.2). Taxonomy (NCBI): domain Bacteria; kingdom Pseudomonadati; phylum Pseudomonadota; class Gammaproteobacteria; order Chromatiales; family Ectothiorhodospiraceae; genus Halofilum; species Halofilum ochraceum. The sequence continues at coordinate 234,329 of NZ_LVEG02000008.1, read as the reverse complement.
ATCTCCGGATTGCCGCGCTGAACGGAGGCGAAGTCGAGTTCCGCGTGGCTGGCACCGCTGGCGACGGACGAAGCGGCGCCGCCGCCGAGACCGATGCGCATGGCGGGGCCGCCGAGCACGATCACCCGCGCCTTCTCGGGCAACTCGCGTTTATGCACGTGCATGGGGCGAACATTGCCCATCCCGCCCGCGATCATGATGGGCTTGTGATAACCGCGCAGACGCTCGCGGCCGTCGGCATCGGCGACCGCCTGCTCATAGGTACGGAAGTAGCCGCAGAGATTCGGCCGCCCGAACTCGTTGTTGAACGCGGCCGCGCCGATCGGGCCGTCCAGCATAATCTCCAGGGCGCTCGCCAGGCGCTCGGGATGGCCGCGGCGGGTCTCCCACGGCTGCGCGAAATCCGGGATGTGCAGATCGGACACCGAAAAGCCGCAGAGACCGGCCTTGGAGCGGGCACCCGTGCCGGTCGCCGCCTCATCGCGGATCTCGCCGCCGGCGCCGGTCGCGGCCCCGGGAAACGGCGATATCGCGGTTGGATGGTTGTGGGTCTCGACCTTGATCTGCATCGGGGCGCGTTCCCCGATGTAGCCATAACGCCCGCTTTCGGGATCGACCAGGAAGCGTTCGGTCTCCGCACCGTCGAGCACGGCGGCGTTGTCGCTGTACGCCGAGAGGATGCCGTCGGGTGCGGCCTCGTAGCTCGCCTGGATCATCCGGAACAGGGAGCGGTCCATGGGCTCGCCATCGATGGTCCAGTCGGCGCGGAAGATCTTGTGCCGGCAGTGCTCCGAGTTCGCCTGAGCGAACATCATCAGTTCGACATCGGTCGGATCGCGCCCGAGTTCGCCGTAGCGGTCGACCAGGTAATCGATCTCGTCCTCGGCCAGCGCCAGCCCGAGCTCGTCGTTGGCGGTCTCCAACGCAGCCCGCCCGCCCGTGGTGAGCGGGATATGGCGCAGCGTTTCCCGCGCGCTCCCGACGAACAGCGCGGCGCCGTCTTCCGGCGTGTCCAACACCGCCTCGGTCATGCGGTCATGGAGGAGATCGGCGATCGCCCGCGCCGCCTCCGCCGGCAGCACGCGGCCGTTGTCGGTGATCCGCCAGGCGACCGCCCGCTCGACCCGATGCACGCAGTCGAGCCCGCAGTTGTGTAGGATATCGGTCGCCTTCGACGACCAGGGCGAGACCGTCCCGGGGCGCGGGGCGACGATCAGGGAGATGTCGGCGGTATCCGCGAACGCCTCCTCCTCGCCGTAATCGAGCAGCGCCTCCAGGCGCGCGTGCTCGTCCGGATCCGGCTCGCGCACCGTATCGACGAAATGGAGGTGGAATGCCTCGAGCTCCTCCAGCCCCGGCAGCCGTGCTTCGATCCGCTCCCGCAGTTTGCTGAGCCGGAACTCGGAAAGGGCGGCGCGGCCGGGCAGGCAGAGCATGTGCGGATCTCCGTGGGCGTTGTGGTGCAGAAGGCGCGCATGATAAAGCAAGCAGGCCCCCGCCGGCACCGGTTCCGGCCCGCCGGCCCCACCCGACACGGCAGCAACACGGGCCGGCTGGTTGAAACCGCCGCGAACGGGTACCATATATCCTGTTCCACGGGGGCGACATGGATTCGACGTGGATCGCGAAACCGGAGGTGCATGCCGAGGTGCAGTGACCTCGTAAACAACGCTGCAACTAAAGATAGTTGCCAACGACGACAACTACGCTCTCGCGGCCTAAACAGCCGTGAGCCTCGGACTTCTGCCTGCCCGTGGGCGGATTCATCCGGGGTCGCCAAACACGGGATCGCGGTGAGGCCTCCCCCGGGCCGATCCGTTAAAACCCAAGGGGGTCGCTGTCCGGTTCGCCTGCCCGTCGGCTTACCGGATGGCTAAACACAATAGACGCGGCTAAGCATGTAGGACCAATGGCGGAGGATCCGCGGACGGGGGTTCAATTCCCCCCGCCTCCACCAAATAATCCGTAGCATCAGGTACCGAGTGGAATCTCGGGGCTCCCAGAATCAGGGCTCCCCCGGGATTCCACCCGTTTACCGGCCACCCGCTGAAACCTACTGCCTTCGCTCGGTGGATTGCCCCCGACCTTGGGGCCATTCAGTAAGGGCTGCGTGCATACTTCACTGGCATAGCAGTCCGGCGCTGCACTCGCTCCTCAGCATTCATTGATCCGAAGTACGGACTCCCGTTTCTGAACGGTGAACGACCCTGTACCGGGCTCATACGGGCCACATTGAGGGGGTCGATCCGGCCCCTCGACCGTTTGGGGGTTTACCCCGTGCGAGGCGTACACTGGACATGAATACCGCTTACTGGAGTCCTGATATGGAACAGGAGTCTGATAGTGGTCTGAATGTGGGCGCCCCGAATGTGGGCGCCCCGAGCGTCTTCGCCAAAGCGGAAGGCGACCGCCTCGACGAAAACAACGCGCTCATACTGTACAGAACCCCCGAACGCGGCTTTGTCGAAGGCGACAGAATCATCTGGGAACGCGACGATGGCACGCAGTGGGAACTCTATGTCGAGGGCATCAGCAATCACGGTGATGTCCAGGTCATCGTCAGAGTCGACGGTGACGCGGGCGAGCGCGCCCGCTACGCCGATTTTCGGCTCCGATTCCGGGACCAGACCGTCGCGTATCCGATCATCCCGGACCGCGCCAGGGAGGTTCTCGAGGTCATTATGACCTCATAAAGCTTCTTGACCGGATGGACGACGCTTGCCACCGGTTATTACCCGCTCGCCGAGCGGAAGTCTCCGCAAGGCGCAACATAACGAACCCATAAAACTCACAACCCGTCGGGCCCGGTCCTGAAAAGGACCGGGCCTTTCAGCGAATGCCGCGATATCACGGTTCCGCGCCTGCACTCACCTGACACCCTAAGATGGCGGATCCCCCGGTCGCCTGGTTGAACCCGCCCCCGCACACACTTCGCGCCAGTCGACTCTGCATCCGCATCGCGCGAGTTACTCGCGGGGAACTGGTGTGCGCGACCAATGTCGCAGTCACATTCAAGGTCCGACTATCCGCGGCGAGAAAGGGATATCAGGTGATCGGTGGGCACGGGTTGATTTTCGGCCTCTACGCGCTCGTAGTCCCCGTCTGGGTGGCGCTGTCGTTCTGGACGGCCCGCCGGGCTGAGGCGTGGCGTTTTACCCCGCGCTGGCATGGCGCGCTCGTGCCCGTCTTCCGTCTGTTTTTTCTGGCGACGCTCCCGTTCGAGACACTGCTCGCGGACCGTCCGTTCATTGCACCGGTATTCGTGATCGGTTCGCTGGCGACGGTCACATGGCTGCTCTGGCGCTTCTGGTATCTGTACCGGGCGCCCGACCTCCTGCCGAGGGCGGATTCCGTCCAGTACAATACGGCCTATCTGGCGAACCTCATCGCTCTCGCGCTTGCATGCCACAGCTTTGTCTGCGTGGCCATCATGATCAATGTGAGTCTGCCGATGCTCCTGGTCCGCGAGCGCTGCGCCCGCCGCACGCCAGACCCAGCCGGTAACGGTGACCCCGTCGGTGCACCCGCTCGATGACGTACGGACCTGGAACCGAACGACCCTCTGCCTGTCACAGCATCTGCTTCGCGTTCTTCGCGCGTCGTCCGCAGACATTTTTGACAGTAGGGATGAATGAAGATGCCGGTTCGGGGATCCAGAAGAAAAACCGCAATGGCGGCTGCAGCACTTGCGGGGGCCAGCCTTTTCCCCATCACGACTACACTGCAAGCGGCACAACTTGACAGCGTGCGGCTTCGCAGCGGGGTGCCCGCCGATGCCGGCGACATCGATGGCGGTGCGCTCGGACTGACGTTCGAACCGGAATCGACGCCAGTCTGGCTCGGCTGGATCGGCGACGACATGCACTACGAAGCCGCGCTGAGTCTCTGGACGAACGCCGACCCCGATAACGACAACGTCTACACCACGCATTTCGGTCCGGCATGGCGCTTCCGTCCCTGGCCGCTCGGTGAGCGTGGTTTCCTCGAGGCGGGAACCAGTATCGCGTACGTCAGCGAGCAGCGGGTGGCCGGCTCGGATCTCGGCAGTCTGTGGCACTTCACCACGCACGCGACACTCGGCTACGAGCTGGGCGCCGAACGGCGATGGCACCTCGGATTGCGCGTTCGGCATTCCTCGAACGCCGGCTTCGCCTCACCGAACCCCGGGCTCGACATCGTCATGCTGGAGTTAGGCTACCAGCTCTGAGGCGTTTCAAGCCGCGAGAACCGTCTGACGCACCGCCGCGTTCGCTACTCCCGGCGGATCAGAATTCATACACTGCGCCGGGGCTTGCCAGATGATGGCACATTCGCAGCGGGCTTCAGAGGCTTCCCTGCCGACGACTGTGCGTTGACGCACGGTCGAGATATCCCGCCAGGCCAAGCAGAACCCCAAGCATAATGACCGCCCCGGTCGCGGAAACGACCCAGGTGGTCAACATGCCGTGCGTCAGCGCGCCTTCGAAATACTCGATGGAACCACTCCTTCGGACGGGTTCCATCGCCGCCATACCCGTGTAATGCATGCTGCACACGGCCAACCCCATCAGAGGTACGGCGAGATACCTGTGCCACCCCTGCACCTTGACCATCACGAACAATGCGCCCGTCGAGGTCACGAATGCCAGCACGATGGAAACCGCCACCAGGGTGGCATCATGCGTGATGTGCGCCGGCGTACGCATCGCCGCCACGCCCGCATAATGCAATGCGACCAGTCCCATCGTCATCGTCGCACCACCGACCGTAAGCACGGCAAGCGACTCCGGATGCCGTGTCACGATCAGGACCGCGACCGCAGCGAATACGACCGGCATGACGAATGACAGCCAGGTCATGTGCACGTCAAACGTGATCGGCCAATCGGGTTGGTACGCCAACATGCCGACGTAATGGGCCGACCACATCATGCAGCCGGCAATCACCAGTGACGAGAACATCGTCCACGCCACCCGCACTCGTCCGTCGGAGTCGCGCACGTACTGGCTTGAAAAAAGGCCGACGGACGCTCCGGCTACCGCGACCAGCCAGGATCCGAACACAAGCAGGAGGCTGTAATCCCCGACTGAATGGGTCATGCCGCCGCCCTTGCCAGTCGCCGATCACCGCCGGTCCATAATGGGATCAACCAGCCATTCAGCCCACCGTAAACGACGTGGAGGACGAACGTCAGGGCGATGTATTTCACCTGCGATGACAGCGCGAGCGGCGCATCCGGTGGTAGTGAACCGGCAGCGGCGCCGAAAACGCCCCAACCGATGATCGGTGAGTACACCAACTGCATCAGGAGCAGCCACTGGACGAGCACCGCGAGGCCAAGACCACGCAGGATGTTCGTTCTCGATTCGAACAGGGCATAGAGAATCACCGCCCAGGCGATTCCATAAATAAAGTGTGCAATCACCGCCAGCGGCTGGACCGGTATACCCAGTGCTTTGAGGAATGCCGCCGATGGCGGAAGATTGAATGGGGCGAACCCGGTGATCTCGATGCCCACAAACATTACGACCAGAATAATCAGACTGCCAAGGGCACCCACGGCCCCCGCTTTATACCACTCCATCTTTGATCTCCGGATTGTTCTCGCGTACTTGAAGGATCCCGAGTGACCGTAATGTCGTCACTCCGCTACGATTTTGCCGGTCATGCCCGCCTGCTCATGGCCCGGAACGTCGCAATAGAATTCCAGCGTCCCATTCTCGGATGCCGTCACGCGCACCGTGTCGCTGTTGCCCGCCTGAATCGTTTCCGTATTCGTGGAAATCCCCCGCAAGTGGAGGTTGTGGCTGAGCTGTCCGTTGTTGACCAGCTTCAGGCGCACCGTTTCTCCGGCCTCCATTTCGATCGTCGCCGGCTGAAATTCAAACTCTTTCGCAACGACCTTTACGGTTTCGATATCCTCGGCCTGGGCATTGGCGGTCAGCCCCATCATGCCGAGACCGAGAACCAGTCCGACGATCCTGTCGATTTTTCCCCTGTACGCATTGAAGCGTCGCATGAGTCTTACCTCCCGGTTTTTCGGATAGCGGGATCGCGTTCACACGGCAAAGGGGCGTCCACGACCCGTGGCCGTGGACGCCGGGCCGATCACGAACGCGTCGGCTCGCGCGAGGACAGCTCGTCCTGCTCGAACATGATGTGCAGGAACGGCTGCTTTTTCCCGTTCGGCAGTTCAAATGCCGTCGGTACGGGATCGAACACCGGCCCCTTGCCCGGGACACCGCGCACCGGGGGCATCATCAGGTGGGTATGGTGCTCCTGATTCCGGATATGGCGTTCGTCCGCCCCCAGAGGCAGGTCGTCCGAAAATACGAGGTTATAGTCGCGGTTGCGGACGACTTCGGTGGTCATCAGATGCATCACGCGGTGGTCGTCCACTTTCTCCCCGTTGATGTAGAGCTCACCGAGCCCCCACCACGCGGCATAGGTGTACTGTTTGGGCATCAACGGCGTGCCCGTGCCGGTGTTGCCGTGCAGGAAGTCCTCGGTGAACACGCCGCCCTGGGTCTCGTAACCGGGGAACGGCGGTTTGACGACATGATCCAGGACAACGCGATATTCGTTGCCGGCAGGATCGTTGAACTGGGCTTCGAACGAGGCGGTATCCGGCGTGTTGCCAGGTTTGCCGGGCGTATCCTCGCGCACGACATCCCGCATCGTCGTTTCGAACTGCCCATTGATGATCCGGGCGTTATTCGAGAACGCCGTCGGCTTATCAAACACCCAGGTACCGTCGTCGCTTACCGTCCGGGCCTTTTCCGGTATGCCCACAAGAAAGGGCAGGCTCTTCAGCGTATCCGGCACCGCCGGTGGTCCGCCGGCCTGTTGAGCCGCCTTGAGTTTCGGCCGGAAAAGCATTTCCGGATCGTCCGGCGTGCCGAAGGTCTCTTCCTCGAGTACACGCGGTCCCGGCAGCACCCAGTAGGTGATGTTGCCCGGTGACTGACTGACTTCGGTTATACGCAAGGGATTTTTCCCCTTCTCCACATCCGCGTCGGCCGCCGGCAGGCTCCCGGCCGCGACAGCCAGAAAACCACCGATCGCAATGGCCATTCCCGCTCGGGCCCACCAGCGATGTTGACTCCATCCGACAGCCGTAGATTTCAGCAAATGGCTCATATCGAACCTCCTACCAGGTAAAGCGTCGCAGCACCTGGAGATGCGCGACTTGTGTATCGGGTTCAGCAACGGGCGGATTTCCGCCGTCCGTCAACAACAGTCTGGAACCGGAATCCGACGTCCAGCGATTCGATTTTGTACGTACGTGCTTCCCCGTATCGGCGAGGTGCTTTGGTAGCGACACGTGGATCGTTGAGACTTTTCACCTGGTTCCGGCGATCGGGCGTATTGACCTGGATGCGCCCCGCAACCGCGACGGGTCGCGGCCACTCGTGGTGGAGGCAGGTATAGACCGGGGAGACATCAAGGCGCCTCCCCGGCCGGTGTAAATGAAAGATGGGCGTTCGGGCCGTTGGACCGTGATCACTGCTCCCGGTCAACCGGCATGCGGCCGACACGCCCAGCGACCGGGTCGTAGTCCAACGGACCGGAACGGGGCTCGGGTTCCAGAATCACTGGACCCGGCCTGCCGAGATCGACGAGGCCTACTTTGCCCTGACTGAGCTCAGCTTCACGATTCATGTGCTCAACGTCAGTGGACGTAAGCATCGCGAATGCGCCCTCGGATGCCGTTGCCGCCGCGAGTGCCCCCGCGAGAGCAAGCGCAGACAACCTGCGCCCCGTCACATACCGTTTCATCGGATTCATGGCGATAACCTCCATTCCAGGGTTTGGATTCTGCCGTTTGGCGATTCAAAGCCTGGACGCAGTGACGATCCCGTTGAATTGGCGGTTGTACGTACGCGGTAGTCCGTAATCCAACGCCCTGGGCGAGTCGCTTGGGCAACCGCTACCGCTGGACCGGCGATCGCGGTGCATCGCGCCGGATCTTCGGTCGGATGTACGGTCGGTTGCGTACGTATAACCACGAATTTCCGGTTCGCGGCCCTCCCCGCAGACTCCCACCTGTCATCAATTGATCCATAAACGGGGAGACAGGAAATGGCGACCGCTACCGTTGAATCGTTCAACCGGCTCGCATGGCCGGGTACCACTGAACGCGATTCGCCCGCCGCGCGGCCCGCCCGACCCGAGACGAACGCCTGCGGCGATCATCCCGCCAATGATCCGGACATTTCGGAGAAACCCGGGGAGCGGACCGCCATCGCGGGCGAGCCGGACGAAAACGCGGTCGATCGGGCCCTGATTGAACGCGTGCAGCGCGGCGAGAACGCGGCCTTCGATCTGCTCGTAAAGAAATACCAGCACCGCGTGGCCGCGCTGTTGCGACGGCATATCGCCGACCCGTCGGAGCTGGAGGATGTCGCCCAGGAGGCGTTCCTGCGGGCCTACCGCGGTCTCGCCCGATTCCGCGGCGACAGCGCGTTCTATACCTGGCTGTACCGGATCACCGTCAACACGGCCCGCAACCACCGGATCGCAATGGACCGGCGCGGTGCGGTGCGCGGCGGCATGGATCCGGCGGAGGCCGAACGCTTCGATGACGCCGCGCTACTGCGCGACACGGACACCCCCGAACGGCACGCGGCGACCGGAGAGGTCCGACAGGCGATCGACCATGCGGTCGAAGCGATGCCTGCATGCCTGCGGGAGGCACTGACACTGCGGGAGATGAACGGGCTGTCCTACGAAGAGATCGCGTCCGTCATGGATTGTCCGATCGGGACCGTGCGTTCCCGGATTGCACGGGCGCGCGGTGCGATCGATGAGCGCATCCGTCCCGTCCTCGAAGGATCTGAAGCGCCGCCCCGGGGATCATAGGTCAATGACCGGGGCCGGCCACTACCGCAAAGCACCTTCCGGCGATGAGGCCGTGTGCCTGGCTTCACGCGGACTCCGTGGGATCCCCGGCATCCGACGATCACTGACGACGAAACTGACATTCGCGGCCCTGCTGGCGGTGACCCCATTCGTCTTCGTCGCCTCTCTGGTCGAACTCGATCCATCCGCCTACATCGGACCCGTGACGTTGCTTGTGCTGGCGGCGGGCGCGAGTCTGGCCGGCTTCGCTCTCATGGCCCGGTGTCTGGTGCGGCCGATCGCGCAGGTGACGGAGATGGTTCGTGGATATCGAATGGGGAAACCGCTGCAGCCACCGTCCGGACTCCATTTCGATGAAATCGGCAGTCTGACGGGCGAAATCGTTCAGACCCTGCGCGAGGCCAATGCCCACCTCGTGCGGCGGGCTCACCGTGACGCCATCACCGGGGCGTTCAACCGCGAGGGCCTGTCCCGGGAACTGGCTCACCTGCTGGAACGCGTTCGCAGCGAGGACCGCGTTGCCGTTGCCGTGATCGAGATCCGCGAGCTGTCGCGCTGGGAGGTCGCGCTCGGCTCCGCTGTAGGTGAGACCGTACGCCGTGCCATCAGCGATCGCATCCGGCCCGGCGCCGATACGCGCGCCGCCGCGGGCGTCATCAGCCCCTACCGATTCGCTTTCGTGACCGCTGCACCAGCCGAAGTGATCGACAAGCGACTGGATGACATCTGGCAGCAGTTACAGTCTCCAATCCCCTGCGGTGCCCATTCACTGATACCGACGGTGACCATGGGCATTGCCTGGGGCTGCGGTAACGATTCCCCGACCGGCCTGCTGCACGCGGCCGAGACCGCTTCACGATCGAGCCGAGCCCAGACGGGCAGTGCCCGCGTGAACGCGACCGAATCCAGTGAAGAGCTCCGGGACATCGCAAAACTCTCGCTCGCTCTGGAGGATGCGATCAATCAGCGGGCACTGGACGCCCATTTCCAGCCGCGGATCGGCGCGAATTCGCTCCAGTGGGTGAGCGCCGAGGCACTGGCGCGCTGGGAGCATCCGGAGCACGGCGCGATCAGTCCGGGAACATTCATACCGATGGCGGCCGATAGTGGCCGGATTGCGGATATCGGTCGCATTATGCTCGATCGCGCCGTCGCGGCCGTAGCGAGCTGGAACCGATCCGGCATGGACCTCACGGTGTCCGTCAATGTGGACGCGGAACAACTCGTCAGCGGCACACTCGAAGACGACGTCGCACGCGCTCTTGAACGCCACGGCGTCGCGCCGGAATCACTCGAACTCGAGATCACCGAGACGTCCCTGCTGGCCAACCTGGAGGGAGCGCTGGCGCAGATTACCGCCTTGCGTGCACGCGGTGTCCATTTCGCGCTCGACGATTTCGGCACCGGGTATTCCTCACTCGGCTATCTCGGCCGCCTGCCGGTCGATCGCATCAAGATTGATCGCTCGTTCGTGAGGGGGCTGGATACGGCGGAAGGCTGCCGCATCGTGCGGGCGATCACCGACCTTGCGCGGAGTCTGTCACTGAAAATCACCGCCGAAGGCATCGAAACCGAGCAGCAGGCGCGGCGTATGCGGGAATTCGGCTGTGACGAACTCCAGGGCTTTCTGTATGCCCGCGCCCTACCGGCGCACGCGATTGTAGAGACGAACCGCCGTGACGCGCGTGCCGCACGCCGTGACGCGCTGTTACGGCCCATAGAGGCCGGCATCGCAGGCGGTATAAAGCGATGATGGGCGAGCAGCTCAATCAGGAGACGCCAGGAACGCCGGGCACGGATACCCCGGTCACCGCGGTGGAAAGCGCGCTGGAACGGATCGCCGCACGCTACTGTGCCCCATCCTCGCATCGGGTCGATTACGGCGCGGCCGCGGTCTCCGATGAATACGAAGCACTCCGCCACACGGCCAGCGCACTCGCGGACCTGGACCCGGACCGGCTCGCCGATCCGCACAGCGCCGTCGCCTTCTGGATCAACCTGTATAACCTGCTCACGCTGCACATCGTGCTCTCGGGACCGATCGCCACCTCGGTGCGCGAACGGGAAGACTTCTTCACCGGGCCGTATTACCGGGTAGCGGGACAGGCTTTGACGCTCGATGCAATCGAACACGGCATTCTGCGCGGAAACGCGCGCCGGTATATGGGTCTCAAACCCCTGTTCTCTTCGGGTGACCCGCGTCTGCGCTGGAGTCTCCGCACGATCGATCCACGCATTCACTTCGCGCTGTACACGGCGAACATGTCCTCTCCGCCACTCCGGGCAATCCCGGTAGCCCAGGCCGAAACCGCACTGGATAACGCCACCCGCGAACAGCTCGCGGCAACCGTACGGGTCGATCCATCCGGTCGCACTGCCCGCCTGCCGCGGGTGTTCCGATGGTACACCGGCGATTTCGGCGGTTCGATCGACGATGCGCTCGCGTTCGTACGCCGCCACCTCGATGACAATCGCGCAGACGCCCTCGCGGACGAGGACATCAACGTCGAATTCGATCCCTTCGATTGGCGCCTCAACGATCGTTATCCCGCTGGCGGGTGATCCCATCTGCCGATTCGCCCTCGGGCCCGTTGGCACTTTTGCGCCACGCTCCGGTCAGAGCGTTCAGGCGCAGGCAATCTCTCAGGAGGTCAACATGCGATACACGCGACTGCTGGCGGCATTGCTCATGGTCGGAACATCAGGAGCCATCGCCGAGCCACCAACCGATCAAGCGAAACTCATGAACGCACCATTGTCCGAGTACCGGGACAATATCCGCACCGGCGCCTCCAAGGACGGGATTCCCTCGATCGATGACCCGGTGTTCCAGGATGCCGAGGCCGCCGACGCGTTCCTCGATGACAATGACCGGGTCATCGGTATCTATATCAACGGCGAGGCGCGCGCCTACCCGCAGCGGATCCTGGTCTGGCACGAGATCGTGAACGATACCGTGGCCGGCGATCCGGTGAGCGTCACGTATTGCCCGTTGACCGGTACCGGACTCGGCTTCCATCGCAACGGCGTGGAGTTCGGGGTGTCGGGCAAGCTGCTGAACAGCAACCTCGTGATGTACGACCGCGAGACCGAAAGCCGTTGGCCGCAGATCCTGGCCGCGGGCATCTCCGGGCCACTGGCCGGCGAGGGGCTCCGGGAATTCCGGACCGTGTTCACCGAATGGGGGCGCTGGAAGGAGCGCTACCCGGATACGCGGGTGCTGTCGACGGATACGGGCATCATGCGGAACTACCAGCAGGACCCCTATGGGAACTACAACCCCGTCAACGGCTATTACGCGCCGGATTCAAGCCGCATGTTCCCCGTAATGAACGACAGTGACCGCTATCCGCCCAAGCAGGAAGTCCTCGGTTTCCGGGGCCGCGATCATGCGGTCGCCGTGGATCTCGGAACGCTCCGGGACGCGGGCGTCATCGAACGTCGGATCGACGGTACGCGCTACGTCATCATCCACGATCCCGGCCTCGATACGGGCTGGGTCTATCGCGGCGATGCCGCGATCGATCCCGGTGCCATCGACTTCGGTCCGGAAGGGCCGCGTTTCGACGGCCGCAATGAAATGGAGCCGGTGAACGCCTTCCGGGCGATGTGGTTCGCCTGGGCGGCGTTCTACCCCGATACCGCGGTGATCGACGATGCCACGGGTGAGACCTGACGTCAGAATCACGGCCGCCGCGGTGGGGCTCGTCTACGCGCTCGGCTATCTCTATGCGCTCGGCGATCTCTCCACGGCGACGCGGCCGGTCTGGTCGGTGACGCTGGGGGATCCCGGGCTCTGGCTCGATCAGCGGGTCGTGTTCCAGTTCGAGGCCATCGCCATGCTGCAGGCGGACCACATCGTGTGGCTGATCAGCCCGCTGAACATACTGATCGCCGCCACCCTCGGCGTATTGCTCGCGCTGAATATCGACGGCGGGTGGATGCTGTGGAAACGGCCCGCGGTATGCGGACTCGCCGGCCGCGGTGGCGGCGTGCTGGCGGCCGTGCCGGCGCTCGCCGCGGGCGGTGCATGCTGCGCGCCGAGCCTGCTGTTGTTACTCGGCATACCGGGGCTGGGTGCCTTCGCGGCCCTGTTCGCATGGCTGGTTCCGCTGTCGCTGGTGCTGCTGGGGGCGAGTCGCTGGTGGCAGCGGCGCCAGGGGGCGCCGCCGTGGTTCCGGGCCAATTCGGGCACGGGTTGAGTATCGGGAATTCTGCGGCGGGCGCACCGGGTGGATAGTCCCGAGGCGTTGATCTGTCGGGCTGGAAGCCCGACCTACAGGCGGACGATTCGCCGCGAGCGGATCGGGGGATCAGCCCGAGGGACTGTGTTTACCGGGGCCGGTCTCGATGGGTGCTCCTTCCCGCGCGGCCCATTCGGTCCAGGAACCGTCGTACACGGCAACGTCATCGCGGCCAAGCCGATGCAATGCGAATGCAAGCACGCATGCCGTTACGCCCGTCCCGCAGGAACACACTACCGGGCGATCGTCCAGATCGGCGAACCGTTCGCGCAGCTCGGCGGGCGCCAGGACGCATCCGGTGTCGGAATCAGTCACGGTATTGAATGGAATATTACGGGAACCGGGAATATGGCCGGACGGCAGACCCGGGCGTGGCTCGGGATCGGTGCCGGCGAAACGCCCCGGCGGCCGCGCATCGATCACGGCCGCCGAACCGGTATCCAGGTTGCGCTGGACATCAGCCCGCGTCCAGACCGCCGCCGGTTCGGGCCGCGCAGTGAATTCGGCCGGCGGCCGTTCGACCGGGCCCGCTTCCAGAGGCAGCCCCTGCCGCTGCCAGGCCGGCAGGCCGCCATCGAGAATCGCCACGCGCGCGTGCCCGAACGCGCGGAACATCCACCACACGCGGGCGGCGGAAAACAGCCCGGCGCTGTCGTATACGATCACCCGCGTGTCGTTGTCGATCCCGAGGCGGCCGACTTCACGGGCGAAATGGCCGGCATCGGGAAGCATGTGCGGCAGTTGCGAATCGGTATCGGCGACGCGATCGATATCGAAGAACACGGCCCCGGGGATATGGGCGGCGAGATACTCGCGGCCGGCATCGCGGCCGGTATTCGGCAGATGCCAGCTCGCATCGACGACGCATAGGTCATCGTCTCGGAGATGACGCTCTAGCCACTCGGCATCGACCAAAGATTCGTGGTCGTCTCGTTCCATCATGCCGCCGCTCCGGGACTCGCTGATGCTCGCGGAAATCCGTAGGTCGGGTTGTAACCCGACACGCGCGAGCCACTGATATGTCGGGTTACAACCCGACCTACGCAATCCAACAGGCTATCAAGGCGTTCATTCCTGCACTGCCGGCGATACGTCGGGCGCGTCGAGCGCCTTCCAGGTGTGCTCGGCCAGGCCGACGCCCGCTTCATACATGGTCAGATACGTCTCCGAAGCGCCCGCCGCGATCACGGCATTGACCTCATCCTCATGCAGCGCGTGGGCCACCACGGTACCGGCGAAGCCGTGGGCACGCAGCTGGCGTGCCGCGATCAATTTCGATTCCAGCGCATCCATCGAGAGCACGACCGCCTGGATCCCCGAGAGATCGATGCCGTGCCAGAAGTTCGCATCCTCGGCATCCGTGTAGGCCACGTTGCGGCCTGCGGCGATATGGGTCTCCACCTTGTACGGATCCGAGTCCAGACCGATCACGCTGGCCCCGCGGCGGCTGAGCGCGTCATAAGCCGAGGCGCCGGTGCGCCCCATGCCCATGATCACGATCCTCGCGTCGCCGAAAGCGGTCGGTTCCTCATCGGGGTGCAGATGCGGCGACTCGAATCGCTGCAGGAAATCCTCGAAGCGCTCGAACAGCGGATGTGCCAGCCGGTTCAGCGGCGCCGCGACGATGAACGAAAGCGCCACCGTGATCGCCAGCGGTACCAGCCATTCCGGCAGCACGGATGCGGACACGATCAGGCCGAACTCGCTGTAGGCGGTGAGGCTCAGTCCGGCAAGGAAGGCGTTGCGCGCGCGGAGGCGGAACAGGATCAGCAGGAAGAAGAACAGGACCCCCTTGACCGGCAGGATCAGGGCGAACACCAGCGCGAACACGAGGTCGTTGACGGACGGCAGTCCCTGCATGCCGATCTGCAGGAAAAACCCGACGAGGAACACTTCCTTGAGACTCCAGAGCGATTCCGACATCTCCGCCGCGCGCGGATGATTCGACAGCATCACGCCCATCAGCAGCGCACCGATCTCCGGGCTGATACCCACCACCTCGAAGCCCATGCCGCCGATCACGACCGCCAGCAGCATGCCCATGAGGACCATGAGCTCGTCATGACCGCTCAGGTCCAGCAGCCAGTGCATCAGCGGCCGCAGGAGCGGCAGCGCGAGGATCCACAGTGCCCAGATCGACGGCGTCGAGCCGCCCTGAATGGCGATCACGATGAGTGCGATCACGTCCTGAAGAATCAGGATGCCGATCGCGACGCGACCGTGAAACGCGCCGATCTCGCGCTTGGTCTCAAGCGTCTTGGCCGCCAGCACCGTGCTGGAAAACGCCAGCGCGACCGCCACCAGCAACGCCGTGTTCCAGGTTGCATCCATGAGGAAATGGATACCCGGCGCGAAGATGGCGACGGTAATCGCGAAGTGCAGCACCGATCCGCCGATCACCTGCGGCTGTACCAGCTGGCGGAGTTTCAGTTTCAGACCGACGGTGAACAGCAGCAGCAGGACGCCCAGATGCGCGACGTGATCGAGGATTTCACCGCTGTCGTGCGGCAGGCCGATTTGTCCGCCGAGCGCATTCAGGCCAAAACCGGCGACCAGAAAACCGACCAGCGGCGGCAATCCAATCTGTTTGACGGCCAGACCGAAGAAGAACGCGAAGGTCAGTACGAAGACTTCGAACATGATGGGCGCCTTTTACCGTCCCTGTGCCATCAGGCGGCAGGTGGAGGATTCAATGGTGCGCGCGAAGCGATAGAGCTTACCGGACCCGGCCCGATCGATACACGGGGATTCGAAGCCCCCCAATGGGTACCGGCATCCCGCTGGCCACGTCGGTCGAAACGGTCCGCAGTGCGCGGACGCGCCCCTGCTTCGCGAGCCCGGGCGGTTTCCCGAGCCCCCGGAGCGTGGTGTAATCCGCCCGGACCGACAGCGTCGATCCCGGCCACGATGCCGGTCCGCAACCCTGGAGTGCGACAGATGCATGCTACCCCGGAGACCGGCGTTACGGCGAACGCGGACCGTCTGCATGAGGTGCTGGACCGGACCGCGACCGTGGTACTCGGCAAGCGTCATGTGATCCGGCTGGCGCTCAGCTGCCTGCTGGCACGCGGGCATCTCCTGCTCGAGGACGTGCCCGGGGTCGGCAAGACGACGCTGGCCCATGCGCTGGCGCACGTACTCCACCTCCAGTACCGACGCATCCAGTTCACCAGCGATCTGCTGCCCGCGGACGTGCTCGGCGCCTCGGTCTTCGAGCGCGACAGCGCGACGTTCCGGTTTCATCCCGGCCCGGTGTTCGCGGAACTCGTGCTCGCCGATGAGATCAACCGCGCGCCCCCGAAGACCCAGAGCGCGCTGCTGGAAGCCATGGAAGAGGAGCAGGTGACCATCGAGGGGCAGACGCGCGCCCTGCCCGACCCGTTTTTCGTGATCGCCACACAGAATCCGCGCGAGCAGGCGGGAACCTATCCGCTGCCGGAATCGCAGCTCGACCGCTTCCTGATGTGCCTGTCGCTCGGTTTCCCCGACACGGACGCTGAGCGTGAACTTTTGAGCGGCACTGACCGCCGTCACCTGATCCGGGATATGGAGGCGGTCCTGGACCCCGCACGCCTGCGCGAACTCCAGGCCAGGGCAGAGCGCATCCACGTCGCGCCCGCCATCCTCGACTATGTGCAGGCGCTGCTGGCGGCGTCCCGCGATGGCGATCGATTCGTGGCCGGACTCTCCCCGCGTGCCGGCCTGTCCCTGATCGCCGCCGCCCGCGGCTGGGCCCTTCTCGCCGAGCGGGACTATGTGCTGCCGGAAGACGTCCAGGCCGTGCTTGGCCCGGTGGTGAATCACCGCCTGCAGTCGATCGACAGCGGTGACCAGGGGGCGCCGGGGGAACGGCTCCAGGCCGAAGTACCGCTACCCTGATGCGGCTCGGCCTCCCCGGGATCGGCGCCGTACCGGGGATGACCCCGTTGCGGCGCCTGCGTTCGGCCATCGCTGAGCGCTGGCTCGATCGGCGCGTTCCGCGCGAGTCCGCGCGCATCCGCCTGCACCGTCGACGGCTTTTCATCCTGCCGACCCCACTCGGCTATACCTTCGCGGCGACCCTGGCCCTGCTGCTGCTCGGTGCGCTCAACTATGGCGCCAGTCTCGGTTTCGCCGTGACGTTCCTGCTGGCGGGTAGCGGTGCGCTGGCGATGATCCATACGTACCGCAACCTCGAGGGGCTCGAACTGACTTTCTCGCCGCCGCCGGCCGCGTTCGCGGGCGAGCGACCCCGCCTGCCGGTGCGCCTGCGTGCCGACGCACCGCAGCGCTGGGGGATCGCCCTGGAGGGTGGTGACGGCCGGGCGCCGGTCACGGCGCCCGCACCGGAAGCCCCCGCGGATGCCGAGTTCCGTTTCCCGCCCCGTCCGCGGGGGCGTTTCCGTCCACCGCGACTTCGTGTGTGCACGGAGTGGCCGTTCGGCCTGCTGCGCGTATGGTCGTGGGTATGGCCGGATGTGGGCGGGATCGTCTACCCGGCCTGCCTCGATCACGGCCTGCCGCCGCCGGAGCGACCCGCGTCCACCGGGATCGATCGCCCGAGCGCGGGCGCCGAAGAGGATTTCGCTGGCCTGCGGGCCTATCAGCCCGGCGACTCGCCCCGGCGGATCTCCTGGACCGCTTTCGCGCGCACCGACGACCTGCTGGTCAAGGCGTTCGAATCCGCGCCCGCCGGCGACTACCGGTTTGACTGGGACGACACCGCCCCTCTGCAACCCGAGGAACGCCTCGAGCAGCTGTGCTTCTGGGTGGTCCGGGCGGAGCGGGCGGGTCTGCGCTATGGTCTCGCGCTCCCGGACCAACGGATCGACCCGGGCACCGGCCCGGCCCACCGTGCGCGCTGCCTGGAGGCCCTCGCCCTGCTGGGGATCGGTGAGGACGCGACCGCATGAGCCGCACCACCGGGATCGACACGGCACAGCTCCATGCCGCCGCCGTGGCCCTGGTGGCGGCGACACTGCCGCACGTGGGGCAGCTCCCGTTCTGGGTGCTCACGCTGGTACCGGGCGCGATCGCGCTGCGCCTGGCGCTTGCGCGCCCACCGGGCCGCTGGCTCCTGATCGGACTGGTCGTCGTGGTCTTCGCAGCCGTGCTGTTCCGCTTCCGTACGATCGCCGGGCCGACCGCGGGTGGCGCCTTCTTCTGCGCCATGGTCGCGCTGAAATTCCTGGAGAGCCGCAACCGGCGCGATCTCGGCATCCTCCTGTGCCTCGCGTATTTCCTCGCGATCTCGGTATTCCTCAACAGCGAGGCCATCGGTATCGCCGTGCTGGTACTCGCGGCCGTGCTGGCGACCACGGTGGCGCTCACCTTCGTGGCAGAACCGGATGGCCCGCCGGTGCGGGCGCGCCTGCGCCTGTCCGGGACCCTGTTGCTGCAGGCGGTCCCCGTGATGCTTGTCCTCTTCCTGCTGTTTCCGCGCCTGCCGGGACCGATCTGGGGACTGGGGGACGAGCAAACCGCCCGCACGGGACTCGATGACCGGATGTCGCCCGGCGACATCACGCGCCTGACCGAGTCCTCCGAAGTGGCCTTCCGGGTCAATTTCGAGGACGAACCGCCCGCCCCGGCGGAGCGCTACTGGCGCGGGCCGGTCTTCTGGTCGTACGACGGGCGCGCATGGACCGAGGGCGAATCGCGCCACCGCGGCCTCGAGGCGCCGACCGCGACCGCGCGGGAACGGACCTACACGCTGATCCTCGAACCGCACGGGCGCAAGTGGCTGTTCGGTCTGGATATCCCGGTGGCCGCCGACGGCGACGTGAAACGCCGCACCGGGTACAACCTGGTGACGGATGATCGGGTCGATTCGGTCCAGCGTTATGAAATGCGCTCCGCCCTGGAGTACCGCATCGAGCGGGAACTGCCCCGGGCCCGCCGCGAGCGCGCGCTCGATCTGCCGTCGGGGAGCGCGCCCCGGGCGCGCGAACTGGCCGCGCGCTGGCGCGCCGAGGCGGACGGCCCGCAGGGGGTTGTCGACCGGGCCCTCGCGTTCCTGCGCGATGAGGATTTCGTCTACACGCTGTCGCCGGACCCCCTGGGCGACACACCGGTCGACACCCTGCTGTTCGAGACACGGACCGGATTCTGCGAACACTTCGCCAGCGCCTTCACGGTACTGATGCGGGCGGCGGAGATCCCCGCACGGGTCGTGACCGGCTATCAGGGCGGCGAGATCAACGACGACTACATGATCGTGCGCCAATCCGATGCGCACGCCTGGACGGAGGTCTGGCTGCCCGAGCGGGGCTGGACGCGGGTGGACCCGACCGGCGCCGTGTCGACCACGCGACTCGATGCGGGCATCGGCAGCCTCGAAGGCGCCGGTTCGCTCGATCTGCTCTCGCGCCGGGACAGCGGGGTACTGCGCGAGATCGCCCTGCTGTGGGATTCCGTGAATCATGGCTGGAACCGATTCGTGCTCGGCTACGGCCCCACGCTGCAGAAACAGCTCCTCGAACGGCTCGGCATGGACGCCCTCGGCCGCTGGGCGCTGGGGCTCGTGATGCTGGCAGCGGTGGGTCTGTTGATCGCAGCCGTGTGGCTGCTGGCGCTGCGACCGGTGGGCCCGCGCGATCCGGTGGAACGGCTTTGGCGACGGGCCCGGCGCCGGCTCCCGCGCGTGGGCGTGCGGCCCCATCCGGCGGAAGGGCCGATCGACCTGGCAACACGCGTGCGCCGGACACGCCCCGATGTCGCGCCGGCCTTCTCCCGCATCGTCTCGGCCTACGTCCGGCTGCGTTACCGGCCGGCTCCGCACGATTCGGCGTTCCGGGAGCTGCGTGAGGCGGTGAAGGCATTCCGGCCACGCCGGCGGCCGCCACGCAAGCGTTAGTCGACGGAGGCCGCCAGCGCGCTCGAGCGCCCCGGGAAGCGGTGGCCACGGTGGAGACAGTAGCCAAGCCATTTGTGCAGAAAACGGTTGCGTTCCCAGCAGCGCTCGAGCGTGCGCCGGGCATCGAAGTGGTAGCGGCCACGCCCCATGTGCACTTCCATCGCCTCCGCCGTGCGCGCGTCGTGCTGGACCCGAATGCGGAGATCCGGCTCATAGCGGACCTCGTCCCCGTCGGTAAACGCGTAGGTCAGACGCAGTGTCGTGGTATAGCGCGCGCGTTCGATGATGGTCACATGCAGATCGACACACCCGCTTACGCGCGATACGGCGCTCCCGTCGATGGCGTCGACCCGCGGGACGAGGCGCCGCAGGCGCATATAGTTCTCTTCATACAGTGCCATCAGGCCGGGGAAGTTGCGCCGGCTGGCGGTGGAGAGGGCGCGCTGCTGTGCACGGGACTGCTGCATCGGCTACAGGGTATCTCGTTGGGGTAACCAGCAGCAGGATACACGCTGCGGATCACGGGCTGGAAGCGCCCGGCTCGACTACGCTTGAGTACGGGTCACGAAACGCCATCGGGCCCGTGCGGGCCGCGCCCGACCCTGCGACAGCGTCGCCTGCAGGCAAGAATCCGGAGACCGGCGTCGCGCAGAGGACATCCGCCGCGCGGACGTGTTAATCTCCGCCACCGCTTTTACACGCGCGCCCGCGCGGGCGCGCCCCGACACGGAACCCGTCTGATCGCGATGCAATACATTAAGCGCTTCTCCGAGATTTCCTACGACGACGTCGCCATTGTCGGCGGCAAAAACGCCTCGCTCGGCGAGATGTATCGCGAACTCCGCGACCTCGACGTGCTGGTCCCCAACGGCTTCGCGATCACCGCCGACGCCTTCCGTTATTACATCGAACACAACGGACTGTTCGATGAGATCAAGCGCCTGCTGAGCGATCTCGATCTCAACGACACGCATCGCCTGTCGGATGTCGGCGGCATCATCCGCGCGGGCATCGTCCATGGCGACATGCCGACGGATCTGCGCGATGAGATCTTCGCCGCCTACCGGGAACTCGGCGAGGAATACGGCCACAATCCCGACGTCGCGGTGCGCAGTTCGGCCACGGCGGAGGACCTGCCCGACGCCTCGTTCGCCGGCCAGCAGGAGAGCTACCTCAATATCCGCGGCACGCGTAACCTCTCGACGACCTGCAAGTGGGTGTTCTCGTCGCTGTTTACCGATCGCGCGATCGCCTACCGGGCCCACCATGGCTTCGATCACATGGACGTCGCGCTGTCGATCACCGTGCAGAAGATGGTGCGCTCCGACATCTCCTCGTCGGGCGTGATCTTCACCCTCGACACCGAGAGCGGCTTCCGCGATGTCGTGTTCGTGACTTCGGCCTACGGGCTGGGCGAGAACGTGGTCCAGGGGACCGTGAATCCGGACGAGTTCTACGTGCACAAGTCGAAGCTCGAGCAGGGCTTCGCACCGATCCTGCAGCGCCATATCGGCACGAAAGAACTCAAGATGATCTACACGGCCGAGAACGTGCGCGGCAATTCCACGCGCAACGTCGAGGTCAAGCCGTCCGAGCGCCGCGAGTTCTCGATCGAGGAAGAGGACGTCCTCACCCTCGCCCGCTACGCCACCACCATCGAAAAACATTACTCCAGGCGTAATGGCCACTCCACGCCCATGGACATCGAGTGGGCCAAGGACGGCGAGAACGGTCAGTTGTTCATCGTCCAGGCCCGCCCGGAGACGGTCCAGTCGCGCGTTGACAACGTCCAGTTCCAGGAGACCTTCCGGCTCGACGAGACCGGCGAGGTGCTCACGCAGGGCAAGAGTGTTGGCCGGCGCATCGCGGCCGGGCGTTCGCGCGTGATCCTGGAAGCCACGCACATGCACGACCTCAAGGAAGGCGAGGTACTGATCACCGATATCACGGACCCGGACTGGGAACCCGTGATGAAACGGGCGGCGGCCATTGTCACGAACCGTGGCGGGCGCACCTGTCACGCGGCTATCATCGCGCGCGAACTCGGCATACCGGCCATCGTCGGCTGCGGCAACGCGACCGAGGTGCTGGATGACGATCTGGACCTGACCGTCTCCTGCGCCGAGGGCGACCTCGGCTACGTCTACGACGGGATCCTCCCGTTCCACAGCGAACGCCTCGATGCCTCGGACCTCGCGCCGACCGAAACGAAGCTCATGCTCAACCTCGGCAACCCGGAGCGTGCCTTCGAGGCCTCCTTCATGCCGTCCGATGGCGTCGGTCTGGCCCGTCTCGAGTTCATCATCAACAACTCGATCGGGATCCACCCGCGCGCCCTGCTTGAATACGACTCGCTCGACGGCGGCACGCAGCGGGAGATCGATCAGTCCATTTCCGGCTATGAGAATCCGCGCCAGTTCTACATCGACCGCATCGCCGAGGGCGTGGGCACGATCGCCGGCGCCTTCTATCCCCGCCCGGTCGTCGTGCGGTTGTCCGATTTCAAGTCCAATGAATACGCCTCCCTGATCGGCGGTGCCCCGTACGAGCCGCACGAGGAGAACCCGATGCTCGGGTTCCGTGGCGCCTCGCGCTACTTCTCGCCGGAGTTCGCGGAGGCCTTCGCGCTCGAATGCCAGGCCCTGCGCAAGGTTCGCGAGACCATGGGCTTCGAGAACATGAAGCTGATGGTGCCCTTCGTCCGGACGCCCGCCGAGGGCGAGCGCGTCATCCAGCTGCTGGCGGAGAACGGCCTGGAACGCGGCGTGAACGGGCTGGAGGTCTATCTGATGTGCGAGATCCCGACCAACGCCCTGCGTGCCGATGACTTCCTCGAGCACTTCGACGGATTCTCGATCGGTTCCAACGATCTGACCCAGCTCACCCTCGGCGTCGACCGCGACTCGGCCGCCGTGACCGAGGGCGACGAACGCGACCCGGCGGTCCTGGACCTGATGGAAATGGCGATCAAGGCCTGCAACCGCCAGGGCAAATATGTCGGGATCTGCGGTCAGGCGCCCTCGGATTTCCCGGAGATCACGCGCTTCCTGGTCGAACACGGGATCGGCTCGATCTCGCTCAACCCGGACAGCCTGCTGCGGATGAAGAAAATTACCGCCGAGGTGGAAAGTGCAGCCGGTCGCACTGCGCCCCCCGAGCAGGCAGCGCCGCAGAAGTAATCGCGCGCGACGTATCCCTTGCGATTACACAGGATTTATCGATAATGGCCCGCCCTGCCCGCCGGTTCCGCCGGCGGGCCCGTACTGCGCCAGCCGTGGAGCACTGATGGCGAAAGAAGATCATATCGAGATGGACGGCACGGTGATCGACACCCTGCCGAACACGATGTTCCGGGTCGAACTGGACAACGGCCACGTCGTGACCGCCCATATCTCGGGCAAGATGCGTAAGCACTATATCCGGATCCTGACCGGCGACCGCGTCACGGTCCAGCTCACGCCCTACGACCTCTCCAAGGGGCGGATCACCTACCGCTCGCGCTGAGGGCGCCGTCCGGCCGGACGGTTCCCGGGCCCCGCCCGGGCCTGTATCCATCTGAACGGTTTGCCGCGGTCGCCTGGCCGGGCATAGGGCCACTCTGTTCCTGGCCGTGCCTGGCCGTAGGTCGGACTTCCGGTCCGATGCCGCCGGGGTGTCTGTATGGACACCACTTTCCTGTTGGCTCTTGCGGTCTCGTTGGGTCGTTTTCTGATTGGATCCGTGGGTTGGGTTTCGCCGGCTTTCGCCGGCGAGTTCCTTTCTTTTGCACGAAAAGAAAGGAACCAAAGAAAGCGTGCCCCGGGCGACGCCGCCCCACCACCGTTTTCGGGGAGCGATCACGCGCTGTGCGCCTGATCGCCGCATCGACGATGGCCCGGTCTGAAGGCTCCCGACGGAAAACGCCGGCGGGGTCCCCTGCGCGCGGGCGTGGGCGACGGGTACGGGCGACAGGCCATCCATGGCCTGACGCCCGCATGGCCGCATCCATGCGGCCACCCGGCGCTGGGGCGCCGGGCTGATCCGCCGCCCACGCCCGTGCTCGGCGGCGTCGATGGGGACGAGACGTCAAAACCCTCGTGGGCCGGACCTTCCTGCACGGAATTCGGCGCTGCGGGTTTCCATCCCGTCTGGCGCGCCGAGCATCGCAGGGGCCGCCGGGGCGCGCAGTCGGCACACGGACGTGCCGTCTGCGCGCCCCGGCGGCCCCGAGAAGCACAGGGCACCCCGCTGCGGTCTGCGCCCGAATACGCGAACGCATTACCAGGACGCACGGCACTACCGGCTTCGATCCACCGATCATGATTCCCCGCAGACCGCAGCGGGGCGCGCCAGCCAGGGCGTGCTTTCTTTGGCTTCTTTCTTTTCACGCAAAAGAAAGATGCTCGCCGGCGACAGCCGGCGAAACCCAACCCACATATCCAATCAGAAAAAAACACACCCCGGGAACGAGGAGAGCAGAAGGAACCGCGTCCAGCACCGACACCCCATCATGTCGGACTGGAAGTCCGACCTACACCACCGGGCACTCAGCGGTATCACAGCTACATCGGACAAAAAAACGCCCCGCCGACCTGATGGCCGACAGGGCGTGATCGTGCACAACAGGTGGTGCCCCGGTTACGGAACCGCTTCCGGCGTCTCCACCTCGATCGCGAGGCCATCGTCCTCGCCCACGGTGACGTTCACCCGACCACCCTTGGTCAGGCGACCGAACAGGAGCTCGTCCGCCAACGGCTTCTTGACGTGCTCCTGGATCACCCGGGCCATGGGCCGTGCGCCCATCACCCGATCGTATCCGTTGCGGGCAAGCCAGGCCCGTGCCGCATCGTCGACCTGCAGCGACACCCGTTTCTCTTCGAGCTGGGTCTCGAGTTCGATGATGAACTTGTCGACGACGTTGGCGATCGTCCGCTCGTCCAGCGACTGGAACTGGATGATCGCGTCGAGGCGATTGCGGAACTCCGGCGTGAAGGTGTGGTTGAGCACCCCCATCACGTCCTTGGTGTTGTCGGCCGTGTTGAAACCGATACTCCGCCGCGACAGCGCCTCGGCGCCCGCGTTCGTGGTCATCACGATCACGACGTTGCGGAAGTCCGCCTTGCGGCCGTTGTTGTCGGTCAGCGTGCCGTGGTCCATGACCTGCAGCAGCAGGTTATAGACGTCCGGATGCGCCTTCTCGACCTCGTCCAGCAACAGCACCGCGTGCGGGTTCTGGATGACGGCATCCGTGAGCAACCCGCCCTGATCGAAGCCGACATAGCCCGGCGGCGCGCCGATCAGGCGTGACACGGTGTGACGCTCCATGTACTCCGACATGTCGAAGCGCAGGAGCTCGATCCCGAGCAGCTGGGCCAGTTGGCGCGTCACTTCGGTCTTGCCGACGCCGGTCGGGCCGGCGAACAGGAAGCTGCCGATCGGCCGATCCTGGTGGCCGAGACCGGAGCGCGTCATCTTGATCGCCGACGCCAGCGTCGAGATGGCCTCGTCCTGCCCGAACACCATCATCTTGAGATCGCGCTCGAGCGTCTTCAGGACACCGAGGTCCGTGCGCGAGACGTTGCGCGCGGGGATCCGCGCCATGCGCGAGATCACGTTCTCGACGTCGTTGACGTTGATGGTCTTCTTGCGCTTGCTCTCCGGCTGCAGGCGGCGGTTCGCGCCGGCCTCGTCGATCACGTCGATGGCCTTGTCCGGCAGGAAGCGGTCATTGATATACCGTCCCGACAGTTCCGCGGCCGAGCGCAGGGCACCATTGGTGAAACGCACCTGGTGGAATTCCTCGAAGCGGCTCTTGAGCCCCTTGAGGATCGTGATCGTCTCTTCGACGGTCGGCTCGTTGACGTCGATCTTCTGGAAACGGCGGGCCAGTGCCCGATCCTTCTCGAAGATGCCGCGGTATTCCTGATACGTGGTCGAACCGATGCACTTGAGTTCGCCCGAGGCGAGCATCGGCTTGATCAGGTTCGACGCGTCCATCACGCCGCCCGAGGCCGCACCGGCACCGATGATCGTGTGGATCTCGTCGATGAACAGGACCGCGTGCTGCTCCTTCTTGAGCTGCGCGAGGATCCCCTTGAGGCGCTTCTCGAAATCGCCGCGGTATTTCGTGCCGGCGACCAGTGCACCCATATCGAGCGAGTAGATGACGGCATCAGACAGCACGTCCGGCACCTGGCCGTCGACGACCTTCTTCGCCAGACCCTCGGCGATCGCGGTCTTGCCGACACCGGCCTCACCGACCAGCAGCGGGTTGTTCTTGCGCCGCCGGCAGAGGATCTGGATGGTCCGCTCGACTTCGTTGTCGCGGCCGATCAGCGGATCGATATTACCCGCCAGCGCCTTCTGATTGAGGTTGGTCGCGAAATTCTCGAGCGGCTGGCGTTCGCTGTCGCCCGAATCGGTGACGCTGTCGCTCTGCTCCTGTTCCTGCTCGCTGTCCTCGTTTTCCTCGCCCGACACCTTCGAGATGCCGTGCGAGATGTAGTTGACCACGTCCAGACGCGAAACGTTCTGCTCGGACAGCAGGTACACGGCGTGCGATTCCTGCTCGCCGAAGATGGCGACCAGGACGTTCGCGCCGGTGACTTCCTTGCTGCCAGCCGACTGGACATGGAACACGGCCCGCTGCAGCACCCGCTGGAATCCGAGGGTCGGCTGGGTCTCGCGCGCGTCGTCACCGTCGAGGAGCGGTGTATTCTCCTCGACGAACTGTTCGAGATCCCGCCGCAGCTTCTCGATATCCGCACCGCAGGCGCGCAATACCGATGTGGCCGTCGGGTTATCGAGCAGGGCGAGCAGCAGGTGCTCGACCGTCATGAATTCGTAACGCCGCTCACGCGCTTCCTTGAAAGCGGTGTTGAGCGTGAATTCGAGCTCTTTGCTCAGCATGATCTACTCCGGCCATTCGGCGTGGAGACGGTTCCGGAAATCCCGGATCACGGGACCCGGCGTGATTCGCGCGCTACGCGCTCATGGCTCCCGGACCGCCTCCGTGTCAGGCCTCTTCCATCGAGCACAGCAACGGATGCTGATGCTCGCGCGCGTACCGATTAACCTGATTGACTTTCGTTTCCGCGACGTCGGGGCTGAACACGCCACATACGCCTTTTCCACGAGTATGGACGTGCAGCATGACCTGTGTCGCCTGTTCGCGGTCCATGCGGAAAAAATATTCCAGCACATGAACGACGAACTCCATCGGCGTGTAGTCGTCGTTCAGCAGCACCACTTTGTACAGCGGCGGCCGCTTGAGTTTCGGTTTCGCCGACTCGACGGCGACATCGTCATCGTGACGCGGATCGTTCTCGCTCATGACTTCGATTCTACCGCTGTCGCGCCGGCCTCACCATTACCACTCGCCGGCCGCTTACCACCACTCCGCATCACGGCCCCCGGTCATGTTGAATTTAGGCCGGATGCGGCGTTTTTCAAGATGCCCGCCGAACGATGGTCCGCACGCCGAACCGGCGCCCGGCCACGATCATCGATCCGGGCCCTCTCTCTGTCTTGACCGTCGGCTTCCGGCGCGGTTCCGCGGGTCGCCTCGAATGCGGCGCCCGTCCCCCTGATATTCGCACCGGATGCAAGACCGGTTCCAGCCATCCGCGAGTTCCGCCTGGCTGTACGCCCGAAGCTTATGGGAAGACCGCCCCCCGCATGGACTTGACCCGATTGTACTGCCCAGGCCGGTGTCGAAGCCATGCGCCAGCCGGTTCCGCGCCTCGGGGACCGGCCCGTCGGCGGGCGAATACCCGACCCGGCCGGGCCCGTGCTAGAGTCCCGGCAGGCCTACCGGCAGCCGCCCCGATGTACCCGAGCGTCTGGACACCCCACATGACCGTCGCGGCCGTAATCGAGACCGACGGCCGCTTTCTGGTTGTCGAGGAGATGGCCGAAGGCAAACGGGTGTTCAACCAGCCCGCCGGCCATCTCGAACCGGGCGAGCGCCTGGCGGATGCGGTCGTGCGCGAGGTGCTGGAGGAGGCCGGCGCCCACTTCGTCCCCGAACACGTGATCGGCCTCTACCGCTGGGTCAACCCGCGCAACGAGGAGACCCACCTGCGCGTGGCGTTTGGCGGCCATCTCAACGGCAGCGAACCGGGCCGCACACTCGACGAGCCCATCATCGCGCCGCACTGGCTCAGTTACGATGAACTGGTCGATCGCCGGGAAAGCCTTCGCAGTCCGCTGGTCATGGGTTGCATCGACGACCACCTGCGCGGCTGCAGTTATTCGCTGGAGCTCCTCCGGGATTTCGAGTGACGCCGTCGGCGCTACTGCTCGCCGCGTGGCTGTCCGGGCCGGCGAGCGCCCCACCGCCCCCGCTGGTCAATGTCTGCTGGGATTACGGCTGCGATCGCAGCGAGCGCCTACTGGTACCCGCCGACGCGTGGGCGGACGTCCGTGAGCTGCTGCAGGCGCCGCCACCGAACCCGAGGACCGAGCGCGCCCGGGTGGCCACCGCGATCGCACGCTTCGAGGCCGCGCTCGGCGCGCGTACCGGCACCGACGCCGACCTCCACGGCAACCTCGCCGGCTCGGGTCAGCCCGGGCAAATGGACTGCATCGACGAGTCCCGCAACACGACCGGCTACCTGCACGTGTTGGCCGAGCATGGACTCCTCCACTGGCATGACGTG
Source organism: Halofilum ochraceum (assembly GCF_001614315.2). Taxonomy (NCBI): domain Bacteria; kingdom Pseudomonadati; phylum Pseudomonadota; class Gammaproteobacteria; order Chromatiales; family Ectothiorhodospiraceae; genus Halofilum; species Halofilum ochraceum. Next base: position 205,770 of record NZ_LVEG02000008.1, on the reverse strand, counting down.
GGTGAGCGCCGCAAACGCGCCCCCTGGCTGTTCGATCAGCACTGGACCGCGGTGCTCGTCGACCGGACCGATGGCAGCCGCTGGGCGATCGACAGCTGGCACCTCGACAACGGCCTGCGGCCGTACGTACAGCGGCTTGAGGCTTGGCTCGACGGCGACGAACCGCCGCCCAATCCCGACGCCTGACGGCCGCATCCACGGCGCGCGCCTTCGATCCCCGCGGCGGTCCGCGCTATCATATGCGGCTGATTGTGCACCTGGTCCACAGCATGCCCGCATCCCGAATCATCGTCGGCATCTCCGGTGGCGTCGACTCCGCCGTGGCGGCGCTCGATCTGCTCGAGCGCGGCTACGCCGTCGAGGGTCTGTTCATGAAGAACTGGGACGATCCGGACGATCCGGGCTATTGCCCGCAGGACCACGACCTCGCGGCCGCCGAGGACGTCTGCGCGCATCTGGGCATCAAGCTGCACAAGGTGGAATTCACCGCCGAGTACTGGCACCGGGTGTTCGAACATTTCCTCGCCGAGTACGAGGCCGGGCGCACGCCCAATCCCGATATCCTGTGCAACAGCGAGATCAAGTTCCGCGCGTTCCTGGAACACGCCCTCGGCCTCGGCGGCGACGCCATCGCGACCGGGCACTACGCCCGCGTGGCCACTGACGGCGCCGGTGGCTGGCGGCTGCTGCGCGGCCTCGATCCGAACAAGGACCAGAGCTACTTCCTGCACGGGATCGACCCCGAGGCGCTCGCGCGCACCCTGTTCCCGCTGGGCGAGTACGCCAAGGACCGGGTCCGCGAGCGCGCCCGAGCGGCCGGGCTCCCGAACCACGACCGGCCGGACAGCACCGGCATCTGCTTTATCGGCGAGCGCCGTTTCAGCGAGTTCCTGGCGAACTATCTGCCTGCACAGCCCGGTCCGATGGAGACGCCGGAAGGACGGATCGTCGGCGAGCACAACGGACTGATGTACTACACCATCGGCCAGCGCCAGGGCCTCGGCATCGGCGGCGGGCACGGGACCGACGGGCGGCCCTGGTACGTGCTGGCGAAAGACATCCCGCGCAACACCTTGATGGTCGGCCAGGGCCATGACCATCCGTGGCTGCACGCCGACGCGCTCGAGACGGAGGTCCCGCACTGGCTCGCGACGCCGCCCGGCGACACCCTGCGCTGCAGCGCCCAGGTTCGGTACCGGCAGCGGCCCGTTCCCTGCGAACTGGAGACCGCCGGCGACGGGCTGCGCGTCACGTTCGACCGCCCGGTACGGGCGATCACGCCCGGGCAGTCGGTGGTGTTCTACGATGGCGATCACTGCCTCGGCGGTGCGATCATCCGCCGCGCCCTGACGGCGGATGCCGGCGTCCCGGCCTGACGCCCCGCTACACTGCCCTTTTCGGAGACCCCCATGCTGCCGTTGCCGATCCGCGTACTGCGCGATGCCGTGATCGTGATGCTGTTCATCGTCCTCGGCGGATGGGTGGGCCAGGCACCGTACGCGAGCGATGCCGCCGACCCCTTGTTCGTTGACGCCTTCCGCGCCGTTTTCGGCACGATCGGATTCGCGGTGGGCGGATACCTCGCCCCCTCGAAACGGCCACTGCAGATGACACTCACCCTTCTGGTGATCTGGCTCATGGCGGGGCTCACCATCGCACTCGGCGGCGGGCACGCGGCCGGCTGGTTCATGGTCCTCGTATTTCTGCCGATCATGGCCATTCTGGGCGGCGGCCTGGCTTTGCTGGTCGAACGCCTGGCCCGCGAATGATCGTCTCCGGCATGCCCGAGACAAGCGGCGCCTGGACGCATACACTCGCGCCTCCGATTTTCGTGGCAGTGCCCTGATGAAGCAGAAACGCCTCGACCAGACCCTGGCCCTCGCGGGGATCATGCACGCGACCTGGCTCGTACGGCAGGTCGCCCGCCAGGAGCGCGTCGATCAGGAGCAGCTGGCCATCGCCATGCGCCCCGTGTTCGAACTCGAACCGGACAGTGTCGCGGCGGTCTACGGCGACGCCGCGAGCCGGCATGCGATGCTTACGGTGCTCCGCAGCCAGCTCGGCGGCGGCACAGCGGACCGCGATATGGAAGTGACCCGTTATGCCGCGACGCTGATGCATCTGGAGCGCAAGCTCGTCAAACGCGACGACCTGATGGGCAGGCTCCGCGAGGGTATCGAGCAGGCGCGCACGCAGCTCGACCACTTCGGCGTCACGCACGAGAACCTGATCGGCCGCCTGGCCGATCTCTACGCCGAGACCATCAGCACCCTGCGCCCGCAGATCATGGTCCAGGGCGATCCCGCCACCCTGACCAACCCGACCAACGCCAATCGCGTCCGCGCCCTCCTGCTGGCCGGTATGCGCTCCACCGTGTTGTGGCGCCAGTCCGGCGGGTCGCGCCTGCGGCTGATACTGGGCCGCCAGAGCCTGATCCGCGCCGCCGAAGCGCTCGATCGTGACTGAACGCCGCCCACGCGGGCGCACCCTTCGCCCGGCACTGCGACATAAAGGGGCCTGTGCTAGTCTACGGCCCTCGCCCCGCCGTGCGCGCTGTTCCCGCCCGCGCGGCGCGCGGCCAAATCCACGCGCCGGATGCCGGCGCGCATGCACACATACCGTATTACCGGTCACTCTATCCCCGGAGGCACGCTCGACATGACCGACATCCAGGTACCCGCGGACGGCGCGAAGATCACTCTCGATAACGGCGTCCTGAACGTCCCGGACAATCCGATCGTCACCTATATCGAGGGCGACGGGATCGGCGTGGACATCACGCCGGTAATGCAGCGTATCGTCGACGCTGCCGTGGAAAAGGCCTACGGCGGCAAGCGGAAGATCCACTGGATGGAAGTGCTGGCCGGCGAGAAGGCGAACAACGAGGTCGGCGCGTGGCTGCCCGATGAGACCGTCGATGCCATCCGCGAGTACCTGATCTCGATCAAGGGCCCCATGACCACGCCGGTCGGCGGCGGCATCCGCTCGCTCAATGTGGCCCTGCGCCAGGTCCTCGACCTGTACGTCTGCCTGCGCCCGGTGCGCTGGTTCACGGGCGTCCCCTCCCCGGTCAAGCACCCGGAAAACGTCGACATGGTGATCTTCCGCGAGAACACGGAGGACATCTACGCGGGCATCGAGTTCGAGGCCGGTTCGAAGGAGAACGAGCAGTTCAAGCAGCTCCTGCACGAGCACTTCCCGTCCGCCTACGCCAACATCCGCTTCCCGGATGAGTGCGGTCTCGGCATCAAGCCCATCTCGCGCGAAGGCACGGAGCGGCTGGTCCGCGCGGCCATCCGCTACGCGATCGCAAACGGCCGCAAATCGGTCACGATCGTGCACAAGGGCAACATCATGAAGTACACCGAGGGCGCATTCCGCAGCTGGGCGTACGAACTGGCCGAGCGGGAGTTCGCCAACGAGACCTACACCTGGAGTGAGTGGGAGCGCACGGTCGCCGACAAGGGCCAGGAGGCCGCCAACAAAGAACAGGACGAGGCGGTCGCCAACGGCCGCATCCTGGTCAAGGACGCCATCGCCGACATCGCGCTGCAGCAGGTGCTCACGCGCCCGGATGATTTCGACGTCATCGCCACCATGAACCTGAACGGCGACTACCTCTCCGATGCCCTCGCCGCCCAGGTCGGCGGCATCGGCATCGCACCCGGCGGCAACATCAACCACGACACCGGCCACGCCGTGTTCGAGGCGACCCACGGCACCGCGCCGAAGTACGCCGGCAAGGACATGGTGAATCCGGGCTCGCTGGTCCTGTCCGCCGAGATGATGCTGCGCCACCTCAAATGGGACGAGGCCGCCGATCTCGTGCTGACCGGCATGGACGCGGCCATCGCCAGCAAGAACGTCACCTACGACTTCGCGCGGCTGATGGATGGCGCGACCAAGGTGAGCTGCTCGCAGTTCGGCGAGGCGATCGTCAAACGCATGCAGCAGTAGCCCCGCGTCGCCGGCGCCCCGAACGGGAGTCCCCGCGGGGCGCCGGCCCGCCTCTCCGCCGGAGCCGGATGCCGTGAACGAAGGGAACCGCGACGCACTCGTCGCCGAGGCCGCGCGGCGCATCCACGACGGCTTCGAGCGCTACAACCTGCAGTTCCGCCGCATCACCGACCGCGCGCGGCGGCGTTTCGAGGAACGCGACTGGAAGGGCCAGTTCGAGGACATCGCCGCCCGCGTCGAGCTCTACGAACGCTGGGCCAACCGTACCGAACGCACCCTGCGCGCCTCTCTCGGGGACCACGTCACCGACCACGACCTGTGGCCGGATATCCGTGCCTGTTTCGGGCTGCGCGTCGAGGCGATGCCCGACGCCGGCTTCATGAAGACCTTCTTCAACTCGATCACCCGGCGCATCTTCGGCACGCTCGGCGTTGATCCCCAGGTGGAGTTCGTCCGCCCGCCGCCCGAGGAAGGCATCACCTCCCTGACCATGCGGCGCTATCCCTGCTGGAACGAACTGGAGGCGACCTGCGCGGCGGTGCTAAGGGACTTCCAGGTGCGGGTGCCCTTCGCCGATCGCGCGGGCGGCGCGGGCGTGATGGCCCGGGCCATCCGCGACCACTTCGACGATCCGGGCATCGACACGCGCTGCCTGCGGCTGGAGTTCATCGACACCCACTTCTTCCAGGGTACGCGCGCTTACCTCGTTGGCCGCATCCGCATGGCCGACCGCAGCCAGCCGATCGTGGTGGCGCTGCGCAACGCGGACGACGGCATCCGCGTGGATGCCACCCTGCTGCACGAGGAGCAGATCGGGGTCGTATTCTCGTACACGCGCTCGTACTACTTCGCCGACCCGACCTCCGTGGTCGCAGCGGTGCAGTTCCTGCACTCGCTGTTGCCGACCAAACCCATCGACGAGCTGTATACCGTTCTGGGCCGCCTGCGCCAGGGCAAGACCGAGCGCTACCGGGCACTGGTCGAACACCTCGACCACACCCAGGACAGTTTCATCCATGCGGCCGGCGATGCGGGGCTCGTGATGATCGTGTTCACGCTGCCCTCGTTCAATCTCGTCTTCAAGGTCATGCGCGACGTCTTCCGGCCGCCGAAGAAGACCACCCACGCCCACGTCGACGGCCGTTATCAGCTCGTCGCCCGCCACGACCACGCCGGGCGGCTCATCGACACCCAGCACTTCCGCAACCTTGAACTGCCGCGCGAGCGGTTTTCGCCGGAACTGTACGATGAATTGATGCGCGAATGCGGGCGCACCGTCGGTCATGACGGCGACCAGCTCATGTTCCACCGCGTCTACGTCGAGCGCCGCGTACGACCGCTGAACCTCCACATCCGCGAAGTCGATGGCGAAGAAGCCGAACGCGCGATTCTCGATTACGGCCGCTGCATCAAGGATCTGGCGGAGACCAACATCTTCGCCGGCGACCTGCTGCTGAAGAACTTCGGCGTCACCAGCAGCGGGCGGGTCGTGTTCTACGACTATGACGAGGTCTCGCTGGTAACCGACTGCTCGTTCCGCGAACTGCCGGAGCCGGACGAGGACGACTTCTCCCTGCAGGATCCGGGCACGATGCAGTACGTTGGCCCGAACGACATCTTCCCGGAGGAATTCATCCGCTTCCTGTCGCTGCCCCGCACGCTGCGCGAGGCCTTCATGGAAGCGCACGGTGACCTGTTCACCGCGGACTATTGGCGCGACGTGAAGCGCCGCCGGCAGGACGGCGAGATCGCCGAGATCGTGCCCTATGTGCGCCAGAGCGTCTCGAGGACGCCGATCCCGCTGTAAGTCAGTGGCACTTCAGGGCCCCTGAGCCTGTAATTTTCTCACGCAGAGCCGCGGAGCGCGCAAAGGGCCCACAGAAGACCGTGTCCCCAATTACGGTGAATAAGAGATCGTGGGCGCCGCCTTCTCCTCAAAGCGTCACGCTTTCCTTCTGTCCTCTGCGTGCTCCGCGGCTCTGCGTGACCACATGCCAGCGTCCGGGAAAGACCATACGCCCCTGATCCCCGCGAGGCGGACCCTGATCAGGCGTCGTCTTTGCCGTTCATGACATTGGTCACCATGTTCATGAGATCCATCGGCATCGGGAAGACGATGGTCTTGGCGTTGTCCTGGGCGATGCCCTGCAGGGTCTGCAGGTAGCGCAACTGGATCGCTCTCGGGTCCTGACCCAGCTGTTTGGCGGCCTGGACGAGGTTCTCCGCTGCCTGCAACTCGCCCTCGGCATGGATGACCTTCGCCCGCCGGGCGCGTTCCGCTTCCGCCTGCTGCGCGATCGCACGGATCATGCTTTCGTCGATATCGACGTGCTTGATCTCCACGTTCGCAACCTTGACGCCCCACTGATCGGTCGCCTTGTCCAGGATCTCCTGGATGTCGGCGTTCAGCTTATCGCGCTCCGAGAGCATCTCATCGAGGTCGTGCTTGCCGAGCACGGACCGCAGGGTCGTCTGGGCGAGCTGGCTGGTCGCGTTGTAGAAATGCTCGACGTTGATCACGGACTTCTGCGGATCCACCACGCGGAAATACACGACCGCGTTGACCTTCACCGAGACGTTGTCCTGCGAGATCACGTCCTGCGACGGGACATCCATGGTGATCACGCGCAGGTCGACTTTCTCGATCTGCTGGATGAACGGGATCACGATGATCAGCCCGGGGCCCTTGACCCGCTGGAAACGGCCGAGCAGGAAAATCACGCCCCGCTCGTACTCCCGCAGGATATGGAACATGCTCAGGATCAGGGCCGCGATCAGAGCGATGCCTACACCAAGATAGATCAGCATGGTATTACTCCCTGTCCGATTCGATCGGTTCGACGCGAACCACAAGGCCTTCGCGTTCAATGACCCGAACCGGCGTGCCGGGTGGAATCGGGTGATCGCTGCGTGCCTGCCAGCGCTCCCCGAGCATGTAGACCCACCCACTGGTGGCGTCTACCGTTGAAATGACCTCCCCCGTCGCCTGCGCGATCTCTTCCGCGCCGCTGACCACCGGGCGTCTCCAGGCTTTGACCGCCATGTAGGCGATCGCGAACATGATCGCGCCCGAGACGGTCGCGACGGAACCGATGACCTCCACGGCGATCTCGAATCCCGGCACGTCGGTATCCATCAGGATGATCGATCCCACGATCATGGAAACGATGCCACCGAAGCCGAGCACGCCAAAGCTCGGGACCAGCGCCTCGCTGACGATCAGGATGATCCCCAGCAGGATCAGCAGCAGCCCGGCATAATTCACCGGCAGTACCTGGAAGGCATAGAGGGCCAGCAGCAGGCAGATGGCGCCCACGGTTCCCGGTACCAGCGCCCCCGGGTTATAGCCCTCCAGCAGCAGGCCATAGATGCCGATCATCATCAGCAGGTAGGCGACCGTGGGATTGGTGATGATCGCCAGCAGTTCCGAGCGCCAATCCGGGTCGATGCGCTCGACGGTCGCGCCGGCGGTCTTCAGCGTGACCCGTTCTCCAGCGACCTTCACTTCCCGGCCGTCGGCGCCGTCGAGCAGCGCCTCGATATCCCCCGCGATGAAATCCGCCACGTTGTTCTCGACGGCCTCCTCCGCGGTCGCACTGACCGCTTCACGTACCGCCCGCTCGGCCCAGTCCGCGTTGCGGCCGGTCTCCTGCGCCAGCCCCCGGATCCACGCCGCGGCATCATTCAGCGCCTTGCGCTTGCTGGCGCTGTCCGGCGCTTCCGGTTCCGATGACTCCTCGGCCGCCGGTGCCTCGCCGTCTTCCTTCCCGGCGTCCGTGCCGTCATCGGTCTCGGGCGCCTTGTCGCCACCTTCTTCGTCCGGGGTCTGCTCAGGTTCCGCGGGAGGTTGTGGCGCACCGCCGCCGATCGCGACCGGCGTGGCCGCGCCCACATTCGTGGTCGGGGCCATGGCGGCGACGTGACTGGCGTAGAGGATATAGGTGCCGGCACTCGCGGCGCGGGCCCCGCCGGGCGCCACCCATGTCGCGACCGCCACCTTGGACCCGCGGATCGCCTTGACGATATCGCGCGTGGCCTCTGTCAAGCCGCCCGGCGTGTCCATCTGGATGATCAGGAGATCGACGCCGCGTTCCTCCGCGGTTTCGATCCCGCGGGTCAGGTAGTCCGTCGTGGCCGGGCCGATGGCCCCGTCCACGGTCAACAGGATCGCGCGGGGTGCGGCACCCTCGGTGTCATCGGCGCCATTACCGGACGCGCCTTCCTGCGCCATTCCGGGCGCGAAGAACAGCAGGGCCCCGCACAGCGCCAGCAGGAATGCCAGCCCGCGCCGGATCCGGTCAGTCCCAGTGGTAGTCGATCGTGATCTCTTCATTCGCTCGAATCCGCCGCAGCGCGTACAGATCGAAGCCGTCGAATTCGGCGTTCGGCGACGCGCTGTGGTTCAGGTAGCGCAGCCGGTTCAGCCCGCGCCTGCCTATCCATTCGTCGCCCGCGTCCACCCAGAGGACATGGGAACCGTTTTTTTTTGCTTCCGGCCCCAGATAGGTCCCGATGTACTCGCCGCGCGGGATCTCCAGGGTCGCGAACAGTCCCTTCCCATGGATCGGCGAACGCCGCACATGGGCCATGCGATTCGTGCGCCGGTTGGCGTGATACAGCGCGCCGGTCGGTGGCCAGACACTCAATTGCAAACCCTTTCTCGGTCGCCATGCCGTACCGCGGGATCACGCGCGTCGCGCGGGGGCCGACGACGGCCATCCCGCTGCGGCAACCCGCTTTCATCACCTGCCGAGTGTACCGGATCACGATCTTCCGTGGCCCGCGCCCGCGATGCCGCACGCACTCAGCCGGCCACGTCCGCCACACCGAGGGCGTGGTCGCGCAGTTGCTGGACCTCGTCGCGCAACTGCGCCGCCCGCTCGAATTCCAGATTCTGCGCGGCGTCGAACATCTCCTTCTCCAGCCGGTCGATCTCCTTCGCCAGTTCTTTCGGCGATTTCGACTGATATTTCTCCGCGCTCTCGGCGACCTTCGCGTAGCGCTCGGGGGTGCCCGGCGCACCGGCATGCGCACCCTCCATGATGTCGGCGACCGCCTTGCGGATGCCCTGCGGCGTGATGCCGTGCTCCGCGTTGTACTCGATCTGCTTCGCGCGCCGGCGCTCGGTCTCGTCGAGCGCCCGGCGCATGGAACCGGTGACCTGATCGGCATAGAGGATCGCGCGGCCATTGACGTTGCGGGCGGCCCGACCGATCGTCTGGATCAGCGAGCGCTCGGCCCGCAGGAAGCCCTCCTTGTCGGCATCGAAAATGGCCACCAGCGCCACCTCGGGCATGTCCAGGCCCTCGCGCAGCAGGTTGATCCCGACCAGGCAGTCGAACTTGCCAAGCCGCAGATCGCGGATGATCTCCACCCGCTCGACGGTGTCGATATCCGAGTGCAGATACCGCACGCGGATGCCGTGCTCGGACAGATAGTCGGTCAGGTCCTCCGCCATCTTCTTGGTGAGCGTCGTGATCAGCACGCGCTCGTCCTTCTCGGCGCAGCGATTGATCTCGGACAGGACGTCATCGACCTGCGACGCCACCGGCCGGATCTCGACCTGCGGATCGACCAGACCGGTCGGGCGGACCACCTGCTCGACGGTGCGGTCCGAATGCTCTTTCTCGTAGGGTCCCGGCGTCGCCGAGACGAAGATCGTCTGCGGTTGCTGACGCTCGAACTCCTGGAACATCAACGGCCGGTTGTCGAGCGCCGACGGCAGGCGGAAGCCGTAATTCACCAGCGTTTCCTTGCGCGCGCGGTCGCCCTTGAACATGCCCCCGATCTGCGGGATCGAGACGTGGCTCTCGTCGACGATCAGCAGCGCATCGGCCGGCAGGTAATCGAACAGGCAGGGCGGCGGCTCGCCCTCCCCGCGCCCGCTGAGATAGCGCGAGTAGTTCTCGATCCCCGAGCAGTAGCCGAGCTCGTTGATCATCTCGATATCGAACTGCGTGCGCTGCTCGAGCCGCTGCGCCTCCAGCAGCTTGCCGTTCTCCCGCAGCTCCTCGAGCCGCCGCGCGAGTTCCTCCTTGATCTGTTCGACCGCGGACAGAAGCCGCTCGCGCGGCGTCACGTAATGCGTTTTCGGGTAGACGGTCAGCCGCGGCACATGGCGCTTCACCTCGCCGGTCAGCGGGTCGAAGAACGACAGGTTTTCGACCTCGTCATCGAACAGCTCGACCCGGATGGCCTCGTCGTCCGACTCCGCCGGGTGGATATCGATGACCTCGCCGCGCACGCGGAAGGTGCCGCGCTTGAGCTCCATGTCGTTGCGCTGGTACTGCATATCCGACAGGCGCCGCAGGATCTGGCGCTGGCCGATGGTGTCGCCCCGATCGAGATGCAGCACCATCTTCAGATAGGCCTGCGGGTCGCCGAGCCCGTAGATGGCCGACACGGTCGCCACGATGATCGTGTCCCGGCGCTCGAGCAGCGCCTTGGTCGCGGACAGGCGCATCTGCTCGATGTGCTCGTTCACCGACGCATCCTTCTCGATGAAGGTGTCGGAGGACGGCACATAGGCCTCGGGCTGGTAGTAGTCGTAATACGAGACGAAGTACTCGACCGCGTTATCCGGGAAGAATTCCTTCATCTCGCCGTACAGCTGCGCCGCCAGCGTCTTGTTGGGCGCCATGATCAGCGTCGGGCGCTGCTCGCGCTCGATCACGTTGGCCATCGTGAAGGTCTTGCCCGAGCCGGTGACGCCGAGCAGGGTCTGGTACATCAGCCCGCTTTCCAGGCCGTCGCAGAGGCCCTCGATCGCCTGCGGCTGGTCGCCGGTCGGTTCAAACTGTTTTTCGATGCGCAGCGCTTTGGACATATCACCCTTCGGGCGGTAGAGTTTTTGACCTTTCCGTGATCAGGCTCGCCCCGGACGCGGGCCTTCGTGGGCCGACATCCGGGCCGGGACATCAAGTGTTTCCATGGCGTCGGCGGTCGCGCCGGCCCGCGCCGCAGACACCGCGGGCGGCCAAGACCACGCCAGACGTAGTACCATAAAGCAACTCAACCAGCCGGGAATACCGCCGTGACCGTACGACTCTCCGACCGTGTACAACAGATCCAGCCGTCCCCGACGCTCGCCGTGACCGCCCTCGCCGCCTCGCTGCGGGCGCAGGGCCGCGACATCATCGGCCTCGGCGCCGGCGAGCCCGATTTCGACACCCCCGACCACATCAAGGAAGCGGCGTACGAGGCCATCCGGGCCGGCAAGACCAAGTACACGGCCGTCGACGGCACCCCCGAACTGAAACAGGCGGTGATCGACAAATTCCACCGCGATAACGGCATCCAGTACACCGCCGACCAGATTCTCGTCTCCTGCGGCGGCAAACAGAGCTTCTTCAACCTCGCCCAGGCCCTGCTCAATCCCGGCGACGAGGTCGTGATCCCGGCGCCGTACTGGGTCTCCTACCCCGATATGGCGAAACTGGCCGGCGGCGTCCCGGTGATCGTTCGCGCCGGGGCCGAACAGCGATTCAAGCTGACCCCGGAGCAGCTGCGTGAGGCGATCACCGCCAACACCCGGTTGGTGGTCATCAACAGCCCCTCGAACCCGAGCGGTATGGCCTACACGGCCAGCGAACTGGCGGCGCTGGGCGAGGTACTGGCCGACTACCCGGATGTCATCATCGCCACCGACGACATGTATGAGCACATCCTGTGGGCGGACGAGCCGTTTACCAACATCGTCAACGCCCGGCCGGACCTCTACGAGCGCACCGTCGTGATGAACGGCGTCTCCAAGGCCTACTCGATGACCGGGTGGCGGATCGGCTACTGCGGCGGGCCGAAGCAGCTCATCGGCGCGATGAAGAAGATCCAGTCGCAGAGCACCTCGAACCCCACTTCCATCTCGCAGTGGGCCGCAACCGCCGCGCTGAACGGTGATCAGGCCTGCGTCGCGGACATGGTCACCCAGTTCCGCGAGCGCCATGACTACCTCGTCGAGGCCCTCAATGATCTCGCGGGCGTCGAATGCCTGACCGGCGACGGCACATTCTACGCCTTCCCGAAGGTCGAAGAGGCGATCCGCGCCTACGGCTCGAAGGATGACGTCGAATTCTGCTCCAGCCTGCTCGACGACACCGGCGTGGCCCTCGTCCCGGGCTCCGCGTTCGGGGCACCCGGCTACATGCGGCTGTCGTTCGCCACCAGCATGGACAACCTGCAGAACGCGATCGGTCGGCTGAAGAAGGCACTCGGCTGAGGCGGTGCCAGCTGATGCCGGCTGTTGCCTTCGGCAAAAGCCGGCCTACGCCCCAGGTTGGCCACGCGCCGATTTCATCACCGCCGTAGGCCGGCTTGCGACCGAAGGGAGCCAGCCGGCATCGACGCCACGTCGGCCCAAAGTCCGCCAGCAGCCCCAGACGATCCGCGTGCCCGTGTGGCGAATACACCCACGGATCGCGGCCTCGCCGGCCCCGCGGCGGAATCGCCTTGACCACCGCCGCCCCGGCCAGTAGTATTCAGCGCGCTTCAGGACACTCTGTCCGATTCCCCGGTAGCTCAGCGGTAGAGCGGGTGACTGTTAATCACTAGGTCGGCGGTTCGAATCCGTCCCGGGGAGCCATAAATCAAGAATTTACGTCACCTCTATCCCCTCGCGGGTTCGATTTTGGGGTCCACTCTGTAAAGACCCGCGGTCACTCCCATCAGAATTCGATGACGGCTCGGCTGCCCCACCGCTGGCGGATCCACCGACTACCGGCATCACTATTACTGGCGCCGCCCTCCACTGTTAACCGCATGGTTTTCCCTGTTCCACGCCGGCCTGCTCGGTGTCGACGTCGGGCTCGTAGAGAGCTTTACCGCGCCGAGAATCATCGAGCCGGTTTCCACGATGATCGGGGAACGATGTAGTCACGGTAGGAATTCGTTACGGCCCCCCTGTTGGCGCGACGCGGAGCCACCTCCTCCAGTGAACAGGTAACCGGCAGCCGGCTCGGTCACGATATAGGTCGGCTCGGCGGGGTCGTCACCGAGTTTCTGGCGGAGGCGCCCGACGATAATCCGCAGATAATGCGTGCGCTCAACATGCGCCGGTCCCCAGACCTGCTGGAGGAGATGGCGTTGCGTCACCACGCGGCCGGTCTGTTCAACGAGGATCCGCAGAACGCCGTACTCCTAGCGGGTGAGATGCACCGGTTTACCCTGGAGGGTGACGCTGCGTGCCTCGGGATCGATACGCAGTCGTCCGTCGTCGAAGGGTGTCGCTCGATCGTGCCTCGGATGACTGTGCAACAGGCGCCGGACCCGTGCGAGCAGTTCGGGCAAGCCAACAAGCCACTTCACCCTTTGGTCACGATATTCATATCCTGTCGGGCGGCGTTGCGGGAATTTGGCCCCATGGGCAGGGTGACCGAGCCGTCATCGAGTCTCTTCGTCAAGCGCCCTTTTCTTCTTCCGAAACTCGTCCTCATCGATCTCTCCCCGGGCGAACCGCTCTTCCAGTATTCGGCGTGCGGGGTTGCTCGACGTTGGGTCGGACTTGGCTGTCCCGCCGATCGACCGCATCACGAGTATCACCACCGCGACGACGACGATCAGGAACATCAGCATCATGATGGGGCCCATGATCCAGTGCATCCCACCATTCCACATCATCCCGTGGTACCCCCAATCACCCGCTTGACGGCTCTCGGCGAATGCCGGAGCCGTCATCGCAAGACCAACAATCGCGCCATTCCCTTTCAACAGCAACGCCTTTCCGTTCATTTCCACCTCCTCGCGGTATCACTCAAGCTCACGTCCGACCTGAGCCGATTCTGATCAACATCTTCTCAAGTCCACGCGCATGGCACATCCATCGATCAGCGACATGGCGAGATTGGACACTCCACCTGGGCCGCGATGAGCACCCCGTTCGTCGCCTCGGAGACCGTGATCAGGGAAAGCAGAAGAACTGTCTGCATCACTGGCCCCCGCCTTCCTCCGAACGCGTTATGTCAATCGCTTCCGCGCCCGATTCATCGATACAGGTACTCTCAACCTGCAGCGTCACGAAATAGAAGCCGAATTTCTCTCTCAGCATTCGGTATGCATCCGCCAGCACGGCCTGGGAATCGCTGTCGGTTTCCACACGGAGATGTCCGGAGAAAACGTGACGGCCACTGGTCAATGCCCAGGCGTGTACATGGTGTGCATTGGCAACACCATCGAGGCCTTCCAGTGCCCGGGCAACCTCACGCAGATCGACTCCGGGTGGCGTACCCTCCATCAGGAGATGGGCCGCGTCCCGCAGAATCCCCCAGCTTGCCCAGAGCAGAACGAACCCGAACGCCATGCCGAGGATCGGGTCGATCAACAGGAATCCGGTAAAATGGATGACGGCGGCGGTGACGATGATCAGCAGACTGCCCACAAACGTCTGGATAATGTGCCAAAGCGCACCCTTGACGTTCAGATCGGTCTTACTCTGTTTCCAGATCAGCGTCAGAGAAATGATTTCGGTGATTAATCCACCGAACGCCGCAAGCAGCATGGGCAAAGGCGGCAGATCGATCGGTTCCGCGAGCCGCATCGCGCCCATGACGATCACGATCAACGCCATGCCAAGCAGGAACCCGCCGTTGACCAGCGCACCGATCAGTTCGGCGCGATACCAGCCGAAGCTGCGGTCTTCATCGGCCGGTCTCCGTGCAATCCGTGCGGCGAAGATCGCGACAAGGACGCCGCCCACCGCCGAAAACGTGTGAAAGGCGTCCGAGATGACGGCGATCGACCCGGTCCAGAGGCCGATTCCCATCTCGATCACGAAATAGATGCCGGTCAGCCAGGCCGAGATCGCCATGCCTTTGCCGCTCGTGGGCATGTGGCCGGCGTGTCCATGTACGTGCGCACTGTGCTCCTGGCTCATCGATCAGAACTCCATACGCTATCGGACGGGTCAGTGCCGCGCGAACACCTGCAACCCTCCGGCTTCGTCGAAAGCGACCACATTGTAGGGCTCGCTCTGCTGCCCGTATTCCATACCTGGCGAACCCGCCGGCATACCGGGTACCGCGATCCCGGCGATCGGCGGGCGTTCCGCAAGCAGTCGCCGGACATCCACCGCCGGGACATGCCCTTCGACGACATACCCGCTGACGGTCGCCGTATGACAGGACGAAAGCCGTTGCTGGACGCGCAACGCCCGCTTGCGTTCCAGTAACCCGGAGCGCTCAACCTCATGCACTTCCATCTCGAAACCCGCCTGATCCATGTGCCGCACCCACTCCGCGCAGCAGCCACAGGTGGCCGTTTTGTACACGTTGATCGCGTTCGCGGCCGCCAGAGAAGGGACAAACAGCGCTGCCCCGAAGAGGGTCTTCCAGAATCGATTCATGTCTATAAATCCCGCGTCGTAAAGGAACCGGGCGGCCACACGGTGGCCACCCGGAGTGACTGGCTTGTCGATCGAAGCTTGTCAGTGATGCAAGTCATGCCCGCCGGAATCGGCGTCGCTCTGAGGTGTCTGTTCCCGAAGTTCCTGACGCTGTTCTTCGGTCATGAGGTCGTGCATAGCGTTTCGCATACGCACCATCTCGGCCATCATTTCACCGCGAAGTTCCGCCATGCGTGCATGCCTTTTCTTCACTTCCTCCGGGTCGGGACGGGATTGCTGCATTTCGGCCATCAGGTCATCGCGCAGGTTCATCATCCGGCCCATGCGCTCAAAATGGGCGGGACGGTGCTCCTGCACCAGTTCGCGCATCTCGCTGCGCTGTTCCGGCTTGAGCATCTCGTGCATCGCACCCATACCGGCACCGCCCATCATCGGACACGGCATCATTCCGCCGCCCATCATGCCCTTCATCATGCCGGTCCCCATTCCGCTCTGGCCACCGCGCATCATGCCCGGGCCCATGCCTCCCTGGCCGCCAGCCATCATGTTGCCGTGGTGGCCTCCCATCATCATTCCGGAACCCTGCATCATTCCGGCGCCCTGCCCTTTCTGGGGCGCGCCCATCATGCCGCCCTGACCCGACTCGGCTCGGCCGGTGCCATGGCCGATCGCCGCCCCGCTCACTGCGACGGCAGCGACCAGACCGACTACCGCGCCAGCCCTGCGAAAACCTGTTTTCATCTTGTGTTGCATGGTTCGTTCTCCCATTTCGTCGTTACGACTATGATCCTGACTGAACTCCGGTCCGTTGACCGGGATCAAACAGGCAGCGACTGAACCCGCTTCTCGACCACTCAGAACCACCAGCGCACACCGGCGACGACGGCCGAGGATTCGGTATCCTCGCCCTCGGCTTCGAGCAGATCCGCGGTGTCACCGAACCGGTCCCGCCAGGTCAGGCCGACATAGGGCGCGAACTCCCGCGAGATGTGGTATCGCGCCCGGAGTCCGACCGTCAGGCCGGTCAGCCCCTCGCCGACACCGAATTCCTCGACTTCATCGAAGGCGTAGCTCGTCTCACCGCGTGCCTGCAGCACCAGCCGCTGTGTGAACCGCCAGTCGTACTCCGCCTCGAATTCTGCCGATGCGTCTCCGTCCTCGCTGACCCGAAGCCCTGCATCCACCTCGAACCAATAAGGCGCGAGCCCCTGAACACCGACGATCACGGAGGCCCGGTCCCGATCGGGACCAGGGCCATAAGTTGTCTGGTAGCCGACGCCGGCCTGTACATCCCAGAAACGGTCGAAGCGGTGGCTGAACTGCACGTCGAAGCTCTCGACTTCGCCGCCCTCGTCTCCGGACTGGAGATCCTCACCCTCCGTCGTGATCCACAGGCGGTTCGTATCACCCCCGTACCAGGCCTGGGCATCCCAGAGGAAGACATCTTCATCGTCGCCCGCCTGGTACTCGAAACGATCGAACATGATCTGACCGTAGCGCGTGTCGTCGTGCACCGGCAGGGACCAGTCGGATTGTGCCCGTGTACCGACCCCCGCCGCAGTTGCGCTACCCGACGCGACAAGCGCCGCGATGCACAGCATGGCCGCGCACGTGACGGACCGTTTGCCCCCGCCCTTTTGCACCATCGTTGAACTCCCCGTAATCCGAATCATGTCACCGACACCACGCGGAACATGCCCGCTTTCATGTGGTACAGCAGGTGGCAGTGGAACGCCCAGTCGCCCGGCGCATCCGCGGTAATCAACGCCGACACCATCTCGCCCGGCTTGAGCGAGATGGTGTGCTTGCGTGGCCGATACCGCCCGGCGCCGGTCTCCAGCTCCATCCACATGCCGTGCAGGTGAATCGGATGGTCCATCATGGTGTCGTTCACGAGGATCAGCCGAAGCCTCTCGCCGTGGCGGAATTCGACCGGTCCGTCGACCTCCGAGAATTTGCGCCCGTCGAACGACCACATGTACCGCTCCATGTTGCCGGTCAGATGCAGTTCGATCTCCCGGGACGGGGGCCGTTGATCCGGCCAGCCATTGATGCTTTTCAGTTGCGAGTACGTCAGCACCCGGTGATCGACGTGCTCGAAGCCCACGCCCGGTTCATCCAGGCGTGGACGCGGGTTCATCGCGACCATTGCGGCGCCCGGGCCATGATCGTCCGGCCCGTGGGAGACATCACGACCCGCGATCGGTGACGTCATGCCCTCCATCGATCCGTCGGCCACTCCCTGCTGGTCCATGGAATCGTGGTCCATGGAGTCGTGATCCATCGAGGTCTGGCCGTTCGACGCATCCGCATGATCCATCCCCCCGCTTCCCATGCCCGACATCGCCCCGTGCGCCATGCCCATGGAGGCCATGCCCATGGAGGCCATGCCGCGCTCTGGCCGGGGATACATCGGGGGCACATCGGCCTCGAGGCCTTCGCGCACCGCGAGCGTGCCGCGGGTATATCCGGAACGGTCCTGCGACTGCGCGAAGATCGTGTGCGCGCGATCCGTTGGTTGCACGATTACATCGTAGGTTTCCGCGACGCCGATTCGGAACTCATCCGTTTCGACCGGCTGCACGTTCTGACCATCGGCCGCGACGACCGTCATCGACAGTCCCGGGATACGGACGTCGAAAAAAGTCATCGCTGACGCATTGATAAAACGCAGCCGGATGCGTTCCCCGCGGGAGAACAGCCCCGTCCAGTTGCCCCCGGGCGGCCGGCCATTCATCAGGTAGGTGTACTCCGAGCCGGTGACATCCAGGATATCGCGGGGCGTCATGCGCATGTGCCCCCACATGCCGGCCTTGTCCCACGCGGCATCCCAGCCCATGCGCTCGACGTCCTCGAAGAAATCGCCGACCGTGCGCTGGTTGTAGTTGTAATAGCCCTCGGCGACCTTGAGCTTGCGCAGCACATCGCCCGGCTCGTCGAACGTCCAGTCCGACAGCACGACCGCGTAGTCACGGTCGTAGCTGAACGGGTCAGGCTCCGCGGGATCGACGACCAGCGGTCCATAGTGGCCGAGCTGCTCCTGGAGACCGGAGTGGCTGTGGTACCAGTAGGTGCCGCTCTGCTCCACCGGGTAGCGATACTCGAAGGTTTCCCCCGGAGCGATGCCCGGAAAACTCACGCCGGGGACACCATCCATCTGATACGGCAACAGAATGCCGTGCCAGTGAATGGAGGTCGACTCGTCCAGGCGATTGGTCACGCGCAGGACGGCCTCACGGCCTTCGCGCAGGCGGATCAGCGGTGCCGGAATCGAACCGTTGATGGTGATCGGCTGCGATGTGGCGCGCCCACCGATGTCCAGCGGCGTGCGCTCGATCACCAGGTTGAAGATATCGGAATTGCCGACAACCTCGCGTCGCGCCGCGAGATTGCCGGTGCGCGCCCACGCATAGGCGGGCACCAGACTGTCTACACCGGCCAGCAGCCCCATCGCTGCGGCCCCCTGCAGGAAACGACGACGCGTAACGCCGCCATTCTCGTGCGAATAGTCGGTCACTTTTTCACCTTTCATTATCGCTTTGTCGGACCGGGGAGCAATGTCTACCGCTGGCCCCGCAGGGCGCGGATGAACGGACTCACCGGACAGTTCGATTACGGCTCGATGGCACGGCATTGGCCGTGATCGCCCGACGAACCGGAATCGCTAAGAGGAGGTTACGAGAGGTGTATCGGCGGCCGGAACAGCCGCTCGGGAGGACGCACGGCAGAGTCGACCACCGCGTCGTCCGTAGGTAGTTCATTCAAAGGGGGTGGGCCAAGTGTCGACGAGGGTATCGAAGCCACGCAACCGCCGCACTCCGTGCCGGCGCATTCCAACTCCGATTGCATCCCTCCGCCGGGCGGTTTTGCATCGCCGGTATTCGGGCCGTGCTCGGCAGGCGAATGTCCGCTCATCGCATAGGTGGTGCCCGCATCCGCGTCGGCCTGTGCCGCAGGCAGATGCACGCCCTGACCGACTACCAACAGGGCCAGCGTCATGAGCATCGCGAAAATGCGACAGGTCAGCGATCTGGAACGCGCACGCGGAAGCATAGTCTTGATTCTAGAGGCGGCGTCCGGGTCCCGAAAGTGAATAATTATTCATCGACCACGGGCGGAGGGACCGGCAACTTGACACAGGCGAAGGTTCCCCCAAGACTTATCGCTATGGTCCGGTTACTCCAGTTGCTTTTGTTGATCGCGTTGGCGGCGCCCGGCGTACCGTCGGTGCATTCGCACTCGACGGAAGCAGATCATGAGCCCGAAGCCCACGAGACCGCGACTCTGGTCCTGTGCCATACAACCGCGGGCGATCCTCGTGAAGCGTCAGGGGACCATGTTCATCAATGCGGCGTCCCGACCGCGATCCTCGCGGGCTCGGATCTTCCAGCCCCGATTCCGGATCACGGGATGTACCGTGTGGGCCGGTCAGGCCCGTATACCTCTCCAGAGTTTGCGCCTCCCGAGCGTCCGCCGAACCGTGTGACCTGAAGATCGCCGGCTGACGCCCGTCCCGGATGTCCGGGTCGGCACCCGCCGCCCGGCCTCGTCGCGACCGTCAAACGGATCCGCTCTACGGTCAGCACCATGTGGCAACCGACGGAGCGACCGTTTTCGGAATCCGAACCGATAACAGCCGTGTGACGCGACCAAGCCGGCCGCAGCGTCCCTGAAGTACCTCACACAATCCGTGTTTCTGCTGGCCGTGACCTTTTGATCGCGCCGGCAGGAACCGACATGCAATTCCATCATTCGAGGAGCACCTCAATGCACAACGTCGACCCGCACAAGTCAACGCGCCCGTCGTTCACCGCGAGCGCAATCTTCGCGCTGTCACTGGCCGCCACCGGCCCTGTGAGTGCCGCAGGCGAGCATGGCGGAGGACATGATGATAATGGCGGCGGTCACTCCTTCGCCTTCGGCAGTCCCGCCGACGCCAGTGAAGCCGATCGGACCATCACTGTCACGGCAAGAGACACTATGGTCTTCTCGCCCGACGCGGTGTCGATCGGCAAGGGGAGCACCGTCCGATTCGTCATCGAAAATGTCGGCCAGCTGCAACACTCGTTCACGCTCGCCACACCGGCACAACAACGCGAACACGAGAAGGAAATGCAGGGAATGTCGATGGACCGTATGGCCGGTCATATGGATAACGATCCGAACGGGATTGTCGTTCAGCCCGGCGAGACTGGTTCGATCACCTGGCGGTTCACGGAGGCGACCAAGGTCCAGTTCGCCTGTCATATCCCCGGGCACTATCCAGCCGGGATGAAGGGGAGTATTCGCGTAAAATAGTGACCTGATTTGGCCAACAACAGGGCACAGAACCTACCGAGAACAGCCGGCCACACTCGCCGGAACCGACCCGAAAGGGACTCGGACTCGGCAGTGCGACCGGCCCAAATGTGCGGAGCGCGCGATCACGGGTTCAGAAGGAGAGATTTATGCCGCCGAATGATCACGATCGGCGACCGCACTGGTCCAGTTCAGACTGGCGCCCCGTCCAGACGATACGCCGCGCTCAGGCCGCCACAAGATGGTGTCACCGAGTCGGCATACGGGCATCGCTGGGGTCCATCTGGGGTCCAAAACCGCTGCAACGATAAGGTACGTAGCCTCTTGGCGCAGTTCGTTTCAGATCGCCCGAAATTCCCGGTACCGCAATAACTTACGATTCCTCCGGATGCTATAAGTACTTGACTGGAGGGATCCCATTTCCCCGCGGGGGGCGTCTGTTAATCACTAGGTCGGCGGTTCGAATCCGTCCCGGGGATCCATAAATCAAGAACTTACGTGACATCCACCCCCCTCGGTTTGATTCTGGGATCCACGACGCCAGTACACATTATCCCGACTGCCCGCTGGAATCCAACGTGATTGCCAAGTAATGCCTGAGTTTCAAGGCGTCAGCGCGAGTGCCCGCGAACCACATCGACGCCGTCATCGCTGAAGGGTCGTTTGAGCAACTCTTCCCGGAAAGTGCCCGCGTGTCTCCATACAGTTACCGTCACGCGGCGGGCTACCGATTACAGACTTACTACAACACCAGCTTGGTCCCGAAAATATCGTCGGCGGGGAGTCATAACAATGCTGATGAGCCCAAGGCGGTCACAGATACATACCACTTCGGCCTTCAGGAGCCGGGCGCGGGTCCGCCCATGATCCGTTCAAGCTCGTTGCCACGTGGCTGCCCCTGCTTGCTTCCGACTTCACCGTCGCTCCTCCTGTAGAGGACAGTCGGGGTCGCACGGAACCCCAGTTCCTTCATCAGGGCATTGTTTCGGCGCACTGCCCTGTCCGCCTCGTCCGGGATTTCCGTGGCCGGACTCACGCCGCCCTCGGCATAATTCCGCTCGTGCTCGACCAATGCTTGGACCGGATTCTCTGCTGCGAGGAGCGTGGCGGACTTCGGAGCGCTGTCCGGTTTGAGAATACCTACCATGATATGCCGGAGTTGGACGCGACCCGCCTCGACCCATGGGCGGGCCGATTTCCAGAAACGATGGCAGAACGGACAGTTCGGATCGGTGAATACGTAGATCACGCGCTCGGCATCCGGAGCCCCGTCGCGGATCCAGTCGCTTTCGCCGAGTTGCGACCATGTCGCCGGCCCCAGCGCCTCACTCTGCGCCTCTTCGAGGTGGGCCCGGCTCAGATTATTGCCGTCAGCGTCGATCAGGGTCCCGATGAGCGCATGCTCGCCCCCCGGAAGAACGTAGGCGGTCATGGTCCGTCCCTGCATCTCGATCGTATAGCCAGTCATTCCGCCCGGCGCCTTGAATGATTCGCCGACTTCAGCGCCGCGGGCTTCGAGTTGCCGGAGCGGAGCCGGTGCGTCCTGCGCCCGGATCACCGGCGCAGCCAGGCCCACGCAGGCGGCAATGAGCCCGATTGACCATGGTGCGTGTCGAACAGCGTGTGATCGCATTTGCTTATCTCCCTCGATCGTAATCGGTCGTATAAATCGGTTACTGCGGGTCCTCGAAATGCTCGAGTGCGCGATGCAGGCTGGCGCGCGAGAGTTCGCCTGTGTGGACATCGACCAGACGTCCATCGGCGTCATAGAACAGCGTTGTCGGCAACCCGGCCGAACCGACGGTCTGGCCAAGGGCGCGATGCTGGTCGAGCAGGACGTTGTCGAGATTCAGCCCCTCCGTTTCCAGATACTTCCGTATCGTTCGATTTCCCTCACCCTGATTCACGAACAGGAACTGGACTTGATCGCGCCGTTGCTGGGCCTCCTCGAGGACCGGCATCTCGCGGCGGCATGGAGGGCACCAAGTCGCCCAGAGGTTCACGACCATCGGCTCACCGCGGTAGGCATCAAGCCCGGCGGCGGCGCCTTCCAGTGTTTCGACCTGCACATCCGGCAATTGCCGACTCGTCGCCTCGATGAGCGACAGACTGCCGGCGGCTGTGCCCCATACGAGAGTCCCGCTCAGTAATGCCACGCAGAGCGACCGCCGGCGCGACGGGACCTTCCAGAACCACCACATGAGGAACACCCCCGCCGCGAGCAGCCCGGGGACGACCATGAACCCGCCATCGCGGATATCCACGACGCCAACCCAGTCGCCCTGATACTGTGGGAAGTAGCGGATAACGAAGACGACTCGTGCGACCACAAGCCCGACAAGAACCGCGTCCATGAGCAGGTGATTCACGCGTTGTTCCGGGGTGCGCGCGGCGAACGCGCCGGCCGCGAGCGCGACGCCCAGTCCGACAAGGGCCAGCAGCTGGTTCATGGATAGTGCCAGCGGGCCAATCGCTGCAGACAACATCAGCCTTCCCCTTTTGCGTCAGAGAGCCGATCGAGAAACGCTTCCGCGGAAATTTCACCCGTGATTCGCTGACCGCGGCGCTCTCGGCCACCGGGGCCGAAGAACATGATAGTCGGCGGCCCGAGTATGTCGTGGGCTGACAGCAGACGCCGGTCCGGCGCGTCATTGTCCGTGACGTCCGGGCGCAGCAACTGCATGCGGGACAGTTCCTGCTGCACGGCCGGATCGCCGAACACCTCCTCCTCGATCACCTTGCACGACGTGCACCAGTCGGCGTAGACATCGACCACGGTCCAGCGGCCATCGCCCGCCGCCTGGTTGATGCGGTCGCGAAGCGCCCCGGGAGACTCGACCGGTTCGAAACGCGACATGAATCCCTGCGAATTGTCGTCGGTGACTGGCGCGCCCGCAGTGGAAAGCCCCGCCAGCGGGTACCAGGGATCGTCGTTACCCGCCGCGGCGCCCAGCAGCATCGCCGCGCCCCAGATCCCGGTAACCATAGCCGCCACGCGCACGCTGTTGGCGATGACGGTGTGGCCAGCCTGATCGGCCCGCGTCCGTGCCGCCCACAAAGCGGTCGAAGCCGAGAGCACCCAGACGGACCAGAGGGCCAACGTGACCCAGGGTGTCGCGATCCGGGCCACGAACCACACGGCCATCGCCAGTAGTATGAATCCGAACAGGACCTTGACCCGGTTCATCCACTCACCGGGCTTCGGCAGAATTCGGGCGCCAAACGTGCCAACGACGAGCAGCGGGGTCCCCATGCCCAGGCCGAGGGCCAACAGCGCGAGACCGCCGGTCATGGCATCCCCGGTATCGGCGAGATAGAGCAATGCACCGGCGAGCGGTGCGGTCATGCACGGACTCACAAGCAGTGCGGACATGACCCCCATTGCGGCCGCACCGCTAAGTGACCCGCCTGTTCGCGCCCGCTGCGCGGCATCCAGGCGTGACCGGACCGGCTGCGGCAACTGAAGCTCGAATGCGCCGAACATGGCGAAGGCCAACACGACGAACAGGACCGCGAACGGGATCAACACCGGCGGCGCCTGCAACGCGGCCTGCAGGTTGGCTCCGGCCAGGCCGGCCCCGACGCCGAGCGCGGCATAGGTGAGCGCCATCGGTCCGATGAAGGCGGCTGACAAAACCAACCCGCGCCGTGGGCCGGCCTGGGCGCCCACGACAATGCTCGACAGGATCGGCAGCATTGGCAGCACGCAGGGCGTGAAAGTCAGGAGCAGCCCCATCCCGAAGAAGGCCAGCATGATCCACGGGACTCCCTGGCTGGCGAGATCCGCGGCCACCTGCTGGTCCTCGCCCAGCTCCTGCAGGCCCGATGCAGAAGCGTTCTCTGTGCTAGTCCCGCTCGCCCCATCATCGCCATCCGCCCCATCTGGGACGGCGACCGAGATATCCTGCGGGGGATAGCACAGCCCGGCCTTCGCGCACCCTTGCCAGGATACGCTCAGTCGCTCCGCTGCGCCCGGATCCACCCGCAGCGTGACCTGATCGAAATAGACCTCCTGGCGCCCGAAATACTCATCGGTGATCGTCCGCCCCTTCGGCATACTTACATCGGCTACGGCGCTTTTCTCGCCCTCCACGGAGAAAGCGTGGCGGTACAGGTAATAATCGGGCGCGATATCCCAGTGCAGTTCGACCTCGCCGTCCGGGGCGTCCGTGACCGACAACTGGAACGCCTCGGCCGGATCGAGAAAGTTGTCCTGGCCGGCGACCGCGGACGGCAGAAGGAAGAGCACGAACAGCAGGGACCGACAACAACGCTTCGCAACCAACATCATTACCTGACGGGAGCGGGTGGAACACGCGACACTGGAGCGCCGCGATTAAGACCGGATTAACGGTGGTGTGCGG
Organism: Halofilum ochraceum; assembly: GCF_001614315.2. Lineage (NCBI taxonomy): Bacteria > Pseudomonadati > Pseudomonadota > Gammaproteobacteria > Chromatiales > Ectothiorhodospiraceae > Halofilum > Halofilum ochraceum. The sequence goes on along the minus strand of NZ_LVEG02000008.1, from coordinate 180,819 downwards.
GCTCCCGCTTGTCAGGCACCGCATATCCCCGGATCCCGCTTAAGCGGCGGGGAGTTGCCGTGTATCATGAAATCGTTCGCGCCCGGGGCGGCCCGCCATCCCGGTATCCACACCCCAGCCCTCACTGCGTTGACCCGCCCGGCTACGTCATGCACGTACTGCTCATCGAGGACGACTCCCGGATGGCCGCCGGCATCCAATCGGGGCTGGAAATCAATGGCCTGACCGTGGACCAGGTCGATACGGTCGGTCGGGCCCGGGCCGCACTGGCCACAACGCACACCGATGTGGCCGTTCTCGACCTGTCGCTTCCCGACGGCGATGGCATGGCCGTGCTCCGCGAGATGCGTTCGAACGGCGACCCCACGCCAGTGCTGATACTGACGGCACGCGACGCCCTCGACGATCGCGTAGCCGGCCTGACGGCCGGCGCGGACGACTATCTGGTCAAACCGTTCGAACTCGACGAACTCGTCGCGCGCCTGCACGCGCTGCTGCGTCGCGCCTCCGGCCAGCATGACGCGGTGCTCTCGCATGGATCACTGCGGCTCGATCCGCAACGCCGGACGGTTTTCCTGGATGGCCGTCCGGTCGACCTCTCCCGGCGGGAATTCGAGTTGCTCCACGCGCTGATCCACGCCCGAGGCACGATCGTGAGCACCGACCGGCTCAAGGACAGCCTTTACGGACTCAGCGATGACGTCAGCAGCAACGCATTGAACGTTCACTTGCACCATCTCCGGCGCAAACTGGGCCCCGAAATTGTCGAAACGGTGCGCGGCCTGGGATACCGCCTGGGGCCGGCGCCGGAGACGATGTCCGATGATGGTCGGGACTCGGCGTGAGTCTCCGACTCCGGCTGCTGCTCCTGCTTGGTACCGGCGTGTGCATCGTTTGGCTGCTCGCGGCCGTATGGCTCGCGCGGGACCTGGATCGCGAACTCGGCAAGACCCTCGACCAGCGCCTCGCGGCATCGGCTCGAATGGTCGCCTCGCTCGTCGAGCAGACCCCGGAGAGTGCATGGAGCGATCTCGACGGCCCGGTCCTGTCCGCGCCGGCCGCCGAGGGTATCGCATGCCGCATCAGTACACTCGAAGGTACCGTGATCGCGCACACGGCAAACGCGGGCGATGGATCCGCGTCGGCCCCGGCGGCGGGATTCGCATATCAAACGGAAGACGGCACGCGCTGGCGTACCTTCACGCACCGCACGGATGACCTCGTCATTACGACTTCCGACCGTGTCGATATGCGTCGGCAACTGATCGAAAATGTACTGCTGGTTGCGGCTATTCCTTTCCTGATTGCGCTGATCGCCAATGGGGGCGCGCTGCTGTGGGGTATCCGTCGCGGCCTTGCACCGTTGGAGGCACTTCGGCGCGCCGTGGGGTCACGAGAGCCGGACTCGTTGAGCCCCGTGGACACGCAGCGCCTGCCCGCCGAACTGACCCCGCTGGGGCGTACCCTCAATGACCTGCTAAAGCGCATGGACAGTGCATTGCGTCGCGAGCGACGCTTCACCGACGACGCGGCGCACGAGTTGCGGACGCCTGTCGCCTCCATCAAGACAAACCTCGATGTCGCTCGCCGCAGCGAGGGCGAGCGGGCGGACGTTGCGCTGGGGCATGCCGTGGAATCGACTGACCGGCTGGCCGCAACGATCGATCAGCTGTTGACGCTTGCGCGCCTGGACAGTGAACGGCTTTCCGCCACATCCGAGCGTGCCACATCCGCAGAGGTCATTGAACGTATCAACGGCTCATTGTCGCGCGAAGATCGGGCTCGCCTGACAGTGCGGGGTGATGCTTCGCAGGAAACGATCGCGGCGCCCGTCGAGTTACTCAGCGTCGCCGTAGGCAACGCCGTGACCAATGCGTTGCGGCATACGAAACCCGGGACGCCGGTGATGCTCGAAACCCGCCAGATTGGCAACGCAGTACGCTTCGAGGTCGATGACACCGGTCCAGGTGTCGCACCTGAAGACCTCGACCGCCTCACCGAGCGATTCTGGCGGAACGGAGTGGCTGGCGGAAGCGGCCTTGGGCTGGCGATTGCAGCCGCGATCGCCGAGCGCTTCGAGGGCGCGATCGATATCACGAACCGAACACCGCACGGACTGCGGGTTCGGCTGAGTTTTCCGATCGTTACTGGCTGATCAACCGGGCGCCGAGTCAGCCGCTGAACCCTAAACTCGCATTCCACTACCCGCCGTTTTCAGCCGTCGCCGGCAACGCGGCCGCAAAATGTAGTCACTGGTTCTCGTACGACACGCAGTCTAATTGCCGTGATCAACACGATCCGTTGCGGCTGGTGAAGCCTCGCTGGACACAGCACCTGCACCGCGTCGGCGCCACTCAACCAGCTGGGCGACGACGGAGAGCGCGATTTCCTCTGGAATTTTTGCACCGATATCGACGCCGGCTGGCGCGTGGATTGCGGCAAGCCGTTCCTCGGCATAGCCCTTGCCGGAGAAGTGTTCGACCTGATGAGCGCGTTTGCGGCGGCTGGCGATGAAGGCGATAGCGGCGGCTGGGGACTCCAGCGCCGCGGTCAGTGCCTTGCGGTCGCCCTGCCCCTGGGTGGCGACCACGGCCCAGTTCGGCGCCGGCCAGTCTTCCCCTCCGTCGTAGCGAGCGGCGTGACGCGTAACGTTCGGGAAATCGCCCGGTTCCGTCCCGGGCGCCAGCACCTGGACCTCGAAGCCGACGCGAGCGGCCAGGTCGGCGATGTGGCGGGCGCTCGGCGCGCTGCCGTGGATGCGTACCACGGGCCTTGGCTGCATCGGTTCGATGAACAGGTCGAGCGTGCCGCGGCTCGCACATCCCATATTGAAATCGACCACGCCGGGTTGCCCCTTCTCGGCGCACTCCGGCGGGGCGACGCGGATCAGCCGCGGTTCGCCGTCCTCCAGGGCCTCAGCGACGCTTTTGGTGACGGCCGGCTGGGCGCAACCGCCGCCGATCCAGCCGTGGATCCGACCGTCCGCGGTGACCACGGCCTTCTGGCCGGGCTTACCGGAGGTCGGCGCGATGGCCCGGACCACGGTGACCAGCGCGCAGGGCGTGCCCGCCGCCCGCAGGCGCTCGAGTTCGGTCAGGGCGTCGTCGGTCTCGCTCATGATCGGTTCTCCCGTAGAAGGCGCGATCCAGGCATCGTGCCTTCACACAGTGCTCAAACCCGCACCAGATCGGTTTCGAGGGCGAGCAGGCTGTCGAGGTTGTGCGCCGGCGCAAGGCGGTCGATAAAAGGCAGCGCCGCCTTCATGGCCTTGGCCTCGGGGGCGTAGCCGCGCCGGCCCATCAACGGGTTCAGCCAGATGATACGCCCGCTGCGGCGGCGAAGCTCGCCAAGGGCATCGATCAGCGTGGCGGTGTCGCCCGTGTCCAGCCCGTCACTCAGGATGACGACGACAGTGCGCCGCCGGACGGTCTGCCCGTATTGGTGATTGAAGGTCGTCAGGCTGTCGCCGATCCGTGTGCCGCCCTCGAAGCCGGACGATAGCAGCGCCAGCTTTTCCCGCACGCGCTCGGCCGACGGCTCCTGCAGGGCGTCCGTCACCCGCACGAGGCGCGTATGGAAGACGAAGGCCTCGGAACCCGGGAACGCCGCCAGCGCGCCCGCCGCGAAGCGCAGGAAGCGATAGCTGTAGAGGCTCATCGAGCGGCTGGCATCGACCAGCAGGATCAGGTTCGGTGGTCGCTGCCGCGGTTTCCGCCACACCGGGTCGATTGGCACGCCGCCGCGCGGCAGGCTGCGTCGCAGGGTCCGCCGCAGGTCGAGGCGGCGGCCCTTCTGCAGGGCGCGCCAGCGCCGCCGCAGGCGGTGGCGCCAGTGCCGGGCCATGCGCTCCAGCATGGCATCGAGCGTGCGCCGCTCCTCGGGATCGTGGAGGTGGCGGAAGTCGCGCCGTGCCAGGCTCTCGGACGCGCTGGCGCCCTCGTGGGCGCCGCCCGGATCGGCCTCGGCGCCGCTGCCGTGTCCGGGCTTGTCCGGTGGACTGAAGTTCTCGCCCATCCCCGTTCCGGGCTGGGGCTGCAGACCGCTGCCCGCCCCGCTGGCGCGCGTGCGCGTGCCGCGTTTGGGGTACCAATAGTCATCGAACACGGTGTCGAACTCGGACCACTGCGCCCCGGTACCGCAGTACAGCGCCCGCAGGGCGTCACGCAGGCGCTCGCGGTCGGCGACGCTGACTTCCGCGGCCAGGCGCAGGGCATCGTGCTGTTCGTCGATGCCCACCGGCCAGCCTCTTGCGCGCAGGGTGCGCGTGAAGTCCAGCAGCCCGCGCGTGACGGGCGCGGGGCTCACCGCGCCCCCGCCGCCAGTGCCGTGACGCGCTCCGGCGTGAGGTTGTCCCGGTCGGGCCGGGTCTTGACCAGGCAGGACAGGGTCTCGAGCAGGGCCTCCGGGTCGGCGTCCAGGCGCTCGACGCCAAGGCCATTGACCGCGGCCGCCCAGTCCAGGGTCTCGGCGATGCCGGGCGCCTTGCGCAGGCCCTCCTGGCGGAGATCCTGTACGAAGCGCACCACCTGGCCGGCCAGCTCGGCGTCGATGTCCGGCAGCCGCGCCTGGAGAATGGCCAGTTCCTTCTCCATCGACGGGTACTCGAGGTAGTGATAGAGGCAGCGTCGGCGCAGCGCGTCCGACAGTTCGCGGGTGGCGTTGGAGGTCAGGATCACCCGCGGCCGGGTCACCGCGTCGATCGTGCCGATCTCGGGGATGGTGATCTGGTACTCGGCCAGGACCTCGAGCAGGAAGGCCTCGAACTCCTCGTCGGCACGATCGATCTCGTCGACCAGCAGCACCGGTGCAATGGGCTGGCTGATGGCCTCGAGCAGCGGCCGGCGCAACAGGTAGCGCTCGGAGAAGATGCGCGCCTCGGCCTCGCTGCCGGCGTGGCCCTCGGCCTCCAGCAGGCGAATGGCCAGCAGCTGGCGCTGGTAGTCCCACTCGTAGACGGCGGTCTGTGCGTCAAGGCCCTCGTAGCACTGCAGCCGGATCAGGCTGCAGTCGTGGACGGCGGCCAGGGCCTTGGCCACGTCGGTCTTGCCGACGCCCGCCTCGCCTTCGATCAGCAGCGGCCGGCCGAGGCGATCGGCCAGCGACAGGGTCGCCGCCAGCGAACGCTCGGCGACGTAGCCCGCCCCGGCCAGCCGCTGCCGGTAGTCCTCCGGTGCCAGCATCACTTGCGGCCGAACAGGCTCTTGATCACCTGCCACACCATGGCCAGCGCGTTCATCGACTTCGGCCCCTGCTCGACCCGGCGCCGGGCCTCTTCGGCCCGCTCGCCCTCGCCACCGGCGGCTACCCGGTCGCGGAAGCTGTCGACGAACTGCTGCAGCATGCGGTCGGAGACGTTCTCCAGCATGCGGCCACCGAATGAGGCCAGCTTGCCCTTGAGCTCGATCCGGGTACTGCCGACGAGCTCGCAGCGGCCGGCGCCCTTGTCCTCGATGCGTGCGGTCAGGCTCATGCTGGCGCTGGAGCTGCCCTTGGAGTCGCCGCCGCTGCCCTTCATGCGCAGTTCCCTCTGCTCCGGATCGACGCCCAGGACTTCGATGTCGCCCCGGAAGGCCGAAGTGACCGGACCGACCTTGAGCTTCATCTCGCCGACGTAGGTGCTGTCGCCGGTCTGCTCGACGATCGATGCCCCGGGCATGCAGCCGGTGACCTTCTCGATGTCCTGCAGGACTTCCCAGGCATCCGCGGCCGACACGTCGAGCGGATAGTTGCGCTCGATGGTGATCTCGGTGCCCTTGCCGCTGGCCTTGTCGGGCGACTGCACCGATGCCGGCGAGCCGCCCTCGGCCGCGGCCTCGCGCCGGGGCTGGAACGGCTCGACGTTGGCCGCCTCGGGTCGCTGGTCGAGTTCCAGTTCGTGCAGCGTCTGCCAGACCCGGTAGGCGTTGTGCGGCATGTTGACGTGGCTGACACCGAACTGGTTCAGCGCGTCGTTGATGGCATTGGAGAAGCACGGGATGCCGCCGACGTGCGACGACTCGCCCACGCCCTTGGCACCGATCGGATGGTGCGGCGACGGCGTGACCGTGTGGTCGGTCTCCCAGCGCGGCGTCTCGACCATGGTGGGCAGGAAGTAGTCCATCAGCGACGCGCCCTGGATGTTGCCGGCGCCGTCGAACGGCAGTTCCTGCCCCATGGCGACGGCGAAGGCCTCGCACAGGCCGCCATGGACCTGGCCCTCGATCACCATCGGGTTGATGCGCGTGCCGCAGTCGTCGAGCGCGTAGAACCGGCGGATACTGGTCTCGCCGGTGTAGCGGTCGATATCGACGACGCAGAGGTAGGCGCCGAAGGGGTACGTCATGTTCGGCGGATCGTAGTAGTCGACCGCCTCCAGGCCCGGCTCCATGCCCTCGGGGACGTTGTTGTACGCGGCCCAGGCGATGGTCGGCATGTCGGTGCTCTGATCGGGCACGCCTTTTACCTGGAACCCTTCGCCGGTCCACTCGAGGTCGTCCTCGCTGACTTCCATCAGGTGCGCGGCGATCTTCCGGGCTTTGTCGCGAATTTTGCGCGCGGCCTGAGCGGTCGCGGCGCCGGCGACCGGCGTGCTGCGCGAGCCGTAGGTGCCCAGGCCGTAGGGCGCGGTGTCGGTATTGCCCTCCTCGATGATGATGTTTTCCGAGGGCAGACCGAGCTCGGTCGCGATGATCTGGCCGTAGGTGGTCTCGTGGCCCTGGCCCTGGGTCTTGGTGCCCATGCGCGCGATCACCGAGCCGGTCGGGTGGACGCGGATCTCGGCCGAGTCGAACATGCCGACACCGAGGATGTCGCAGTTGCGCGATGGGCCGGCACCGACGATCTCGGTGAAGGTGCACAGGCCGATGCCCATGATCTCGCCGCGCTCGCGTTTCTCCTTCTGTTCCCGGCGCAGGCCGTCGTAGTCGCAGGCGTCCATGACCTGCTTCAGCGCCCGCGGGTAATCGCCGCTGTCGTACTCCCAGCCCAGTGCCGATTGATACGGGAACTGCTCCGGCTGGATGAAGTTCTTCAGCCGGATCTCGGCCTTGTCCATGCCGAGGCGCTCGGCGAGGACATCGATCATGCGCTCGATGATGTAGCAGGCCTCGGTCACGCGGAACGAGCAGCGGTAGGCCACCCCGCCCGGCGCCTTGTTGGTATAGACGCCGTCCACGCGGGCGTAGGCCGTCTTGATGTCGTAGCTGCCGGTGCAGATGTTGAAGAAGCCGGCCGGCCACTTGCTTGGGTCGGCGCAGGAGTCGAAGGCGCCGTGATCGGCGAGTACATTGGCGCGCAGACCAAGGATTTTGCCGTCCTCGGTCGCCGCCAGTTCGCCGATCATGTGGTAGTCGCGGGCGAAGGCCGTGGTCGACAGGTTCTCGATCCGGTCCTCGATCCACTTCACCGGCCGGCCAAGCACGATCGAGGCCACCGTGGCGACGACGTAGCCGGGGTAGATGCCGACCTTGTTGCCGAAGCCGCCGCCGATGTCGGGCGCGTTGATATGGACCTTGCTCTCGGGGATGCCGGAGAGCGTGGAGAACACGGTGCGCACGACATGCGGCGCCTGCGACGTCAGGTGGACGGTGAGTTCCCCTTTGACCTTGTCGAACGAGGCGACGCAGCCGCAGGTCTCCAGCGGGCAGGGATGCACCCGCGGGTAGAGCATGTCCTGCTTGACCGTGACCGCGGCCTCGCTGAACACCCGGTCGGTGGCATCGGCATCGCCGACGTCCCAGGTGAAGATGTGGTTGTGATGGATGCGCTTGCCGTGCGCGCCCTCGTCGACGCCCGCCAGGTCGTCGCGGATCACGGGCGCACCCTCGGCCATCGACTGGTGCGGGTCGACGACCGGATCCAGTTCCTCGTACTCGACCTCGACCAGCTCGGTGGCGTCGGCGGCGAGGTAGCGGTCGTCGGCGATGACCATGGCCACTTCCTGGTTCTGGAAGCAGACCTTGCCGTCGGCCAGCACCATCTGCTTGTCACCGGCCAGCGTCGGCATCCAGTGCAGACCGAGCGGCTCCAGGTCTTCGGCGGTCAGGACGGCGTGGACGCCCGGCATCGCCAGCGCCTTATCCTTGTTGATCGACTTGATGCGGGCGTGGGCGTGCGGGCTGCGGACGAAATCGCCGTAGACCATGCCGGGCATCTGGATATCATCGACATAGTTGCCCTTGCCCTGAATGAAGCGCGCGTCCTCGGTGCGCTTGCGGCGACAGCCGACGCCGCCCAGGCGATCGGCCAGTGCACGCGCCTCGGACTCGGCGCTCTCGGTGCTCTCGACTTCTTCGACGTCACTTGCCATGACCCGACTCCTCGATTCGATGACGGGCGGCCGCCGGCGTTATTCCGCCGCGGCCGTCTCCCCGGATTGCATTTTTTCGCTGGCGTGCTGCACGGCCCGGATGATGTTCTGGTAGCCGGTGCAGCGGCAGAGATTGCCGGCCATGCCCTGGCGGATCTCTTCTTCGCTCGGGTTCGGGTTGTCCTGCAGCAGCCGCCAGGCGCGAATCAGCATGCCGGGCGTGCAGAAGCCGCACTGCAGGCCGTGTTCCTGGAAGAAGCCTTCTTGGATCGGATGCAGGCCTTCGGCACCGGCCAGGCCCTCGACCGTGCGGATATCCGCGCCCTGGGCCTGGACGGCCAGTACGGTGCAGGACTTCACCGAGGCGCCGTCGATGTCGACGGTGCAGGCGCCGCAGTGCGAGGTCTCGCAGCCGATGTGGGCGCCGGTCAGGCGCAGCCGGTCGCGCAGTGTGTGAATCAGGAGTTCGCGGCTGTCGACGGCCACGTCCATGTCCTGGCCGTTGATGTTGAGCGTGATCGCGTGCTTCGCCATCTCAGCCTCCCCGGGCACGTTCAAGCGCCGTGCGGATGGCCCGGCGGGTCATCTCACCGGCCATGTGGGTTTTGTATTCGGGACTGCCGCGCAGATCCGCGGCCGGGTTGCAGATGCTCATCGCCGCCTGAGCGGCCTGCTCGATGCGCTCGGCCGTCGGCTCGGCACCGGTCAGCAAGTCCTCCGCTTCGCTCGCGCGCAGCGGGGTCGGCCCCACGTTCGTCAGCGTCAGTCGGACCCGGCGGCAGGTGTCGCCGTCCATTTCCAGCAGGCAGCAGGTGGCGGCCGTGGCGTAATCGCCGGTCTTGCGTTTGAACTTGGCGTAGGCGTAGCCATGGCCGGCGGCCGGTGTCGGGATGCGGATCGCGGTCACCAGTTCGCCGTCGTCGAGGGCGGTGAGATAGGGCCCCACATAGAAACCATTGACCGGCTCGCGGCGCTCGCCCTTGCGCCCGTGGATGACGAACTCCGCGTCCAGGGCCATCAGCACCGCGGGGTGGTCGTTGCCCGGGTCGCCGTGGAGGGCGTCGCCGCCGATCGTGCCGCGATTGCGCACCTGCGGATCGGCGATCAGGCGGGCGGCTTCCGGCAGCACCGGGCAGCGCCGCTGGAGGAGCCCGGAATCGATGATGGCGCTCTCGGTGGTCATCGGTCCGATGACGAGGGTGTCGCCCTCTTCGCGGATACCGCGCAGGTCGGCGATGCCGTTGATGTCGATGATGTGGGCGGGTTCGGCGAAGCGCAGCTTCATCATGGGCAGCAGGCTGTGGCCGCCGGCCAGCAGCTTGCCGTCGGCGCCGTGCTCCGCCAGCAGGCGGACGGCGTCGTCGACGTCGGTCGCGGCGTGATACTCGAAACGGCCGGGGATCATGCGTATCACCCTCCTTGTTGTTGCGCGCCAGGCGCGTACGCCGGCCAGGGGCCGGCGCGGGTCGGAATGTTGTACCACAATAGCGCGCGACCGACAGTAGGAACTTCCCACAATACCCGACGGACCGGTCGTGCGTTCCGATACGAGGCTTTTGCCGCGCACATCCCCATCGCCTGCCACAAGGCGTCGCGACCGACGCGTGTGCCAGGCTGGTTCAGGTCTCGGTCTCGGTCTCGGTCTCGGTCTCGGCCCCGGTACTCCCGGCGCCCAGCACGCGCCGGTCGAAGGCAACCGCCTTGATCAGGGCCCACACCGCCCCGCCTTCTTCCAGTCCAAGGTCGGCGACTGCCGCGCGCGTCAAGCGTGCGCGCAGGCGTTGATCGCCGAGATCGACGAGGACTTCGGCGAATGCCGTGTCCGGCTCTTCAACGATTTCGCTTATGCGCCCGTTCAGGATGTTGCGGATGCTGATACCGGTCGGCCGCACCGTCGCCAACGCCACGTCGCGGGCACGCACGCGCAGACGCACCTCCGTGCCCACGGCCATCGGTGCCCGTGGCATGTCGAGCACCTGCTCGCCCAGGCTGACCCGGGTCATCTGGAAGGGCTCGTCGTGGCTGACCACCTCTCCGCTCAGCACCGTGCCCGCCTCGAATCGCCCCGTCGCCGCGGCCAGGTCGAGGCGCTCCAGCAGTTCCGTCACGCCGCCGGCCGCGAATACCCCGCCTTCCCGCAGGGCCACCATGCGATCGCCGAGGCGGATCACTTCATCGACCGCGTGCGTGACATAGATGATCGGGATGCCGAAGGCGGCGGGCAGGCGTGCGATGTAGGGCAGCAGGCGCGTCTTGCGCTGAATATCGAGGCCGGCCAGCGGTTCGTCCATGAGCAGTAGCCGGGGCCGGGTCAACAGCGCGCGGCCCAGGGCGACGCGCTGGCGCTCGCCACCGGAGAGGACGTCCGGCCGGCGCGCGAGCAGCGGCTGCAGGTCGAGTTGCTCGACCACTTCGTCGAAGCCGGTACCGTCGGCGCCGGCCGGGGCGCGGCGCGCGGCGTACCGCAGGTTGCCGGCGACACTGAGATGGGGAAAGAGTTGCGGATTCTGGGCGACATAGCCGACACCGCGGCGATGGGGCGGCGTCCAGTGCCGGCCTTCCTGCCAGACCTCGCCGTCGTGGGCGATACGACCCGCCGCGCGGCGCTCGTGGCCGGCGATCGCACGCAGCAGCGTCGTTTTGCCACCGCCGCTGGGCCCGAACAGCGCGGTAATGCCGCGCAACTCGAAGTCATGAGCGATGGCCAGGCGGAAATCCGGGAAATCGCGGCGGATGTCGACAGCAAGCCGGGTCATGCGTCAGCCCGCCCGGACCGGGAAGCGGTGGTTCGAGGCATAGACGCCGAGCAGCACGACGAACGAGAACACCACCAGGATGATCGACAGGCTGTGCGCCGCCGCATAGTCGATCGTCTCGACGTGCTCGTAGATGGCGATCGATATCACCCGCGTCTCGCCGGGGATGTTGCCGCCCACCATCAGGACCACGCCGAACTCGCCGACGGTGTGGGCGAAGGTCAGCACGGCCGCGGTGATATAGCCCCGCAGCGCCAGCGGCGTGGCCACGGTAAAGAAGGCATCCAGCGGCCGCGCGCGCAGGCTGGCGGCCGCCTCCATCGGACCCCGGCCGAGTGCCTCGAAGGCGCCCTGCAGCGGTTGCACGGTAAAGGGTAGCGAGTAGACGACCGAGGCGATGACCAGGCCGCTGAAGGAGAAAGTAAGCGCCGAATCGGTCACGCTGAACCACAGGCCACCGAGGAACGAGTCCGGACTGAGCACGAGCAGCAGATAGAAGCCGAGCACGGTGGGCGGCAGGACCAGCGGCAGCGCCGTGACCGCCTCGATCGGCGCCCGGGCACGCGAGCGGGTGTGGGCCAGCCACCACGCGAGTGGCGTTCCGCCGAGCAGCAGGATGAGTGTCGTGACGCCCGCGAGCTGCAGCGACAGCCAAAGCGGACCGAGTTCGGGCAGGCTCAAGCGCTACTCCACCTCATAGCCGTGGTCGGCGATGATCCTACGGCCATGCGGACCGGCAAGGAAGTCGAGGAAGGCGCGCGCGGCCGCGTTGTCCTCGGACCGGGTGAGCAGCACGGCATCCTGGCGGATCGGCTCATGCAGTGTCGCGGGTACAAGCCAGTGGCTGCCCGGCGGGTTTCCGTCTTTCGCCACCAGGGCCGACCGCGCGACAAAACCCATTTCCGCGGCGCGCATGTGGACCATTGCGTAGGCCTGGCCCACGTTCTGTGCCATGGCGATCCGCGGCTCGATCTCGTTCCACAGACCGAGATTCTCCAGGGTCTCGCGGGCGGCGGCGCCATAGGGGGCGAGGCGGGGATTGGCCATCGCCAGTTTCCGTGGCGGCGCATCCCGCAGCGTCTCAGCCCCGTCGGCACCGATACGGCCCGGATCACGGCTCCACAACACGAGTTGACCACGGGCATAGGTGAAGCGGCTGTTCGCGACCGCCAGGTTCTCGGCGACCAGCCGAGCCGGGCGCTCGGTATCCGCGGCCAGGAAGGCATCGAACGGCGCACGCTTGCTGATCTGGGCATAGAGCTGACCAGTCGAACCCGTCGTATAGCGCAGGTCGTGACCGCTCCGGCGCTCGAATTCTTCGACCAGCGGCGGCATCACTTCGGCGAAGTTGGTCGCCACCGCGATCAGCACCTCCCCGGCCCGCGCCTCGCCGATGCGGGCACAGGCGACGGCGACCAGCGCCACGGCCAGCAGGGCCGGGCATCGCCGTCCTCGCCGGACACATCCCCCGGACCGGGACGGGATCACACCGGACAGCGAGCCGGTCGCATCCATTGCGTGCCGCTGCCGGAAGCCTGATACCGTCATCACGTTCCTGCTGTCGCCGCCGCGCATACCGTCACGGATCGTCCGCGGAGCGCGCGAGGTCTGTGGGCGTATCGATGTCGTACAGTATGCCGGGGTCCTCGACCTCGACGAACTCGAGATCCGCCTGGTGGCCGGCAAGGATATGGCGGGCGCCCTCATCGCCGCCGAGGGCGGCCAGTTCGGGGCCGAAATGGCCCGCGAAGCCGACCGGGTGGCCGCGCCGGCCATGGTACGTCGGCGCCGCCAGGCGCGCGCCGCCGGCCAAGGTGGCCGCGATCGCCGCGATGGTCGCGGGCCGGATCGCGGGCATATCGGCCAGCGCGATCACCCAGCCGGTGGCCGCACGGGTGGCGGTCACGCCGCAGGCCAGGCTCGCCCCCATCCCTTCGTCCGCCCGCTCGCAGACCACGACATGGCAGCCAGCGCCTTCCAGAACGGCGGCGAGCGCTTCGTCATCCGGCCGCGTCACCGCCACCACGCGCGGCAGCGATGCGACCATCGCCTCGGCGGCCGCCGCGGCGATCGGGCGCCCGTCGGGCAGGCGCGCGCTCAGCTTGTCGCCGCCGAAACGGTCGCCCCGGCCCGCCGCCAACAGCACCCCGGTGATCATGCGGTCTGCCGCCTGGGCGCGCGCGCCTGCCCGCCCAGGGCATCGGCCAGTTCCACCAGGCTGCGGATGTTGTGCACGGGGCGAAATTCGTCGACCCAGGGCAGCATGGCGCGCGCGCCACCGGCCTTCGCCTCGAAGCCCGACCAGCGCAGCAGCGGGTTGAGCCAGATCAGCCGCCGGGCCGAACGCTGCAGGCGGGCCATCTCCTCGGCGACGCCCTCGCCCGCCTCGCGATCAAGGCCGTCGGTGACCAGCAGCACGGTGGCGCCCTGGCCGAGCAGCCGCCGGGCCCAGCGGAAGTTGAACTCGTGCAGACAGGCGCCGATGCGTGTTCCGCCCGCCCAGTCGGTCACCACGCGCCCCGTGCGTTCAAGGGCCTCATCGACATCGCGGACGCGCAGGTGGCGAGTGATATTCGTCAGCCGGGTGCCGAAGACGAACGCGTGGACGCGATCCCGATCGTTGGTCACGGCGTGCAGGAAATGGAGGAACATCCGCGAATACTGGGCCATCGACCCCGAGATGTCGCAGAGCACGACCAGCGGCGGCGTGCGCTGGACCCGCGCACGGTGGCGCAGATCGATCGTCGCCCCGCCCTGGCGCAGCGACTGGCGCATCGTGGCCCGCAGGTCGGGCTGACGGCCGCGCGGATCGGGCCGGGTCCGTCGCGTGGCCAGCGGCTTGACCGGCATCTTCAGGCGCGCGATGGCGCGTCGCGCATCGGCCTGCTCCGCCGCCGTCATCGACTCGAAGTCCACGGTCTGCAGCCGCTCCTCGGCCGACCAGGTCAGACTCGCCTCGACCTCGGTCTCGTCTTCCTCGTCCTCTTCCGCTGCGGGCGGCGCCTGACCGGCGGCGAGCGCCTCGGCCAGGCGCGCGGGCGGCGGCTCCGGCTCGGGTGCGTTGCCGCCCGCCTGGGGCAGCAACAGCTGCAGCATGCGATCGAGCAGCTGGGGATCGCGCCAGAACACCTGGAAGGCCTGGTCGAACAGGTGGCGCTGCTCGCGCCGGTCGACGAACACGGCGTGCAGCGTCCAGTAGAAGTCGTCCCGCCGGCGCACGCCGGCGACCTGGAGGGCGCGCAGGGCATCGACCACCTTGTCCGGGCCGATCGGCAGCCCGGCGGTGCGCAGGACCCGGGCGAAGTGCATGACATTCTCCGCGAGCCGCCCACCGCCCGCGCCGGTGTAGTCGTCAGGCATTGCTGCTCGCGGCGACACCCGCGTTGATGCGCTGCAGCAGGTCGTTGACCTGCTGCGAGTCGAACCGGGCGATGTCGTCCTGGTACTTGAGCAGCGCACCGAGCGTGTCGTTGATGACGGCGGGATCCAGCGACAGGCTGTCAACGGCGATCAGCGCGTTGGTCCAATCGATCGTCTCGGCGATGCCTGGCAGTTTGTAGAGATCCATCTGGCGCAGCTCCTGGACGAAGGCGACCACCTGACGACTCAGTTCGGCCGGTGCGTCCGGCGCTTTCAATCGGAGGATCTCCAGCTCGCGCTCGGCGTCCGGGTAGTCCACCCAGTGGTAGAGGCAGCGGCGTTTGACCGCGTCGTGGATCTCGCGCGTGCGGTTGGAGGTGACCACCACGATGGGCGGCTCACGGGCGACGATCGTGCCGATCTCGGGGATGGTCACCTGGAAGTCGGACAGGACTTCGAGCAGATAGGCCTCGAAGGGCTCGTCGGTGCGGTCGAGCTCGTCGATCAGCAGGACCGGTGCGACCCCGTCCTCCGGCTCCAGTGCCTGCAAGAGCGCGCGTTTGGTCAGGAAGCGGCGATCGAAGATGTCCCGGCCGAGGCGTTCGCGGTCCACCTCGCCGCTGGCCTCGGCCAGACGGATCTCGACCATTTGCCGCTGGTAGTTCCACTCGTAGACCGCCGCCGTGATATCGAGGCCCTCGTAGCACTGCAGCCGCACGAGCGGCCGGCCGAGGGTGCGCGCGGCGACCTTGGCGATCTCGGTCTTGCCGACACCGGCCTCGCCCTCGAGGAACAGCGGTCGCCCCATGCGCAGGCTGAGGAAAAGCGCCGTGGCGAGGCGGCGGTCGGCGACGTACGCGCCCGAGTTCAGCAGGTCGACCGTGGCGTCGATGGACTCGGGCAATTCCGTGCGCACCGTTTCATCATTCATGGCATGGCCGTTTCAGCAGGGTGGCGGATCGGGTGAACGCGTGGCTAACAACAATCCTGCGAACGCGGATGTCAGACACGCCGGAGTTCGTTTCTCGCAGAGGCGCAGAGCACGCAGAGCGCGGAGAGGGGCAAGGCTCAATCGCCCTATGCGCGTTGCGCCCATCCGCGGGACCTTTCCGTACTGCGGGCTGGGCACGGCTGCGCAGCCGCGCGCAGCTACCGGGCCGCTTCCACCGCGCGTCGGGCGAGGACGTTCACCAGGTGCGCGCGGTATGCGGGCGTGCCGTGGATGTCATCGTTGAGTTCGTCCGCGTCCACCTGCACGCCCTTGATCGCGTCCGCGGAGAAGTCCCCGGCCAGCGCCTGTTCCATCGCCGGCACCCGGAAGGCACAGGCGCCGGCGCCAGTGACGGCAACGCGCACGCCGTCGCCGGTCTCGGCCACCATCACGCCGACCAGGGCGTAACGCGACGCCGGCTGCGGGAACTTCACGTAGGCCGCCCGCTTCGGCCCCGGGAAGTGGATCGCCTTGATCAGTTCCCCCGGCTCCAGTGCCGTTTCGAACAGATCGATGAAGAAGTCGTCGGCGGCGATCCGGCGCTGGTTGGTCTCGATCGTCGCGCCGAGGCCGAGCACGGCCGCCGGGTAGTCGGCGGCCGGATCGCTGTTGGCGACCGATCCGCCGATGGTGCCGACATTGCGCACCTGGTGATCGCCGATGGCGCCGGCCAGATCGGCCAGCGCCGGGATCGCCTTCTGGACCTCGGGCGACAAGGCGACCTCGTTGTGCCTGGTGAGCGCGCCGATGACGACCGTCTTACCGTCGACGGTGATACCCGACAGCTCCTTGATGGCGCCCAGATCGATCAGATCGGCAGGCTGCGCAAGGCGCTGCTTGAGGCTCTGCAGCAGCGTCTGACCGCCGGCGATGGCGCTGGCATCCTCGGACTGCCCCAGCAGCTTGACCGCTTCGTCGATGGTCGTCGGGCGGTGATAACCGAATGCATACATGGATCGCTCCTCCTCAGGCCACCTGCCGACCCTGGGCGTCCTGGATCGCCTGCCAGACACGGACCGGTGTCGCCGGCATCTCCAGATCGGTTACGCCGAGCGGGCGCAGCGCATCGATGATGGCGTCGATGACCGCCGGCGGCGAACCGATGGCGCCGGCCTCGCCGCAGCCCTTCACACCGAGCGGGTTGTGCGTGCAGGGCGTATTGCAGGTATCGACCCTGAAGCTCGGCAGGTCGTCGGCGCGCGGCATGGTGTAGTCCATGTAGGTGCCGGTGATGAGCTGGCCGCTCTCCGCATCGTAGACCGCGCCCTCGAGCAGGGCCTGGCCGATGCCCTGGGCCAGCCCGCCATGGACCTGGCCCTCGACGATCATCGGGTTGATGACGTTGCCGAAGTCATCGACCGCGGTGAAATTGACGATCTCGACCCGGCCCGTATCGGCGTCCACCTCGACCTCGCAGATGTGACTGCCGGCCGGATAGGTGAAGTTGGTCGGGTCGTAGAAGGCGCTCTCGTCGAGCCCCGGCTCGAGCTGCTCGAGCGGATAGTTGTGCGGCACGTAGGCGGAGAACGCGACCTCCGCCATCGACAGGCTCTTGTCGGTGCCGGCAACGCGGAAGGTGCCGCCGTCGTACTCGATGTCGGCCTCGGCCGCCTCGAGCATGTGGGCGGCGATCTTGCGGCTCTTGTCGATGATCTTGTCCATCGCCTTGACGATGGCCGAGCCGCCCACGGCCAGCGAGCGCGAGCCGTAAGTCCCCATGCCGAAGGCGCTACGGTCGGTATCGCCGTGGACCACGTCGACGTCGTCGAACGGGATGCCCAGGCGATCCGAGACGATCTGGGCGAACGTGGTCTCGTGGCCCTGGCCGTGGCTGTGCGAGCCGGTGAATACGGTCACCTTGCCGGTCGGGTGCAGCCGGACCTCGCCGGCCTCGTAGAGCCCGGCCCGGGCACCCAGCGCGCCGGCGATGTTCGACGGCGCCAGGCCACAGGCCTCGATGTAGGTCGAGTAGCCGATGCCTCGGTACTTGCCGCGCTTCTGCGCCTCCTCGCGGCGGCTCTCGAAGCCGGCGACGTCAGCCAGCTCTTCGGCCCGCGTCAGGGTGGCGTTGTAGTCGCCGACATCGTAGTTGAGCGCGACCGGTGTCTGGTAGGGGAAGGCATCGGTCGGGATAAAGTTGCGCCGCCGGATCTCGCCCTGGGACAGCCCCGTATCACGGGCGGCCTGGCTCACCAGGCGCTCGACCACATAGGTCGCCTCCGGCCGGCCCGCCCCGCGATAGGCATCGACCGGCGAAGTGTGCGTGAACACCGCGGTCACCCGCGCGTGGATCGCCGGCGTGGTGTACTGCCCCGCGAGCAGCGTGGCGTACAGGATGGTCGGCACGGCCGAGGCGAAGGTGGACAGATAAGCGCCCAGATTGGCCTTGGTGTCGACGCGCATGCCGATGAATCGGCCGTCGGCATCCAGCGCCATCTCGGCGTGGGTGACGTGGTCGCGCCCGTGGGCGTCGCTCAGGAACGACTCGACGCGCTCGGCGGTCCACTTGATCGGCCGGCCGATCTTCTTCGACGCCCAGGTCAGCGTCGCCTCTTCCGGGTACGGGTAGATCTTCGAGCCGAACCCGCCGCCGACATCCGGCGACACGACGCGGACCTTGTGTTCGGGGAGGTTGAGCACGAACGCGGACAGCAGCAGCCGCGCCAGGTGCGGGTTCTGCGACGTGGTATACAGCGTGTAGTGATCCTCGCCCGGGGAGTAGCAGGCCAGGGCCGCGCGGGGCTCCAGCGCGTTGGGGATCAGCCGGTTGTTGACCAGGTCGAGGCTGGTGACGTGATGGGCGTTCCTGAAGGCCTCGTCGGCCGCCCCGCTGTCGCCCAGCTCCCAGGTGTAGCAGCGGTTATCCGGAACCTCGTCGTGGACCAGCGGCTGACCCGCCTCCAGTGCCTTCGCCGGCGAAACCACCGCATCCAGCATCTCGTAATCGACGTCCACCAGTTCGGCGGCGTCCCGCGCCTGCTGCTTCGTCTCGGCAATGACGACGGCGACATGGTCGCCGACATAGCGCACCTTGCCCTGCGCCAGCAGCGGGTGCGGTGGTTCGGCCATCGGCTCGCCGCTGACGTCGTGGATCTGCCAGCCGCAGGGCAAGCCGCCGACACCGTCGTTGGCCAGGTCCTCGCCCGTGAACACGGCGATGACCCCCTCGGCGTCGCGGGCCATGCTGCTGTCGATCGAATTGATACGGGCGTGGGCGTGCGGGGAGCGGACGAAGCAGGCGTACGTCTGGCCCGCCATGTTGATGTCGTCGGTATAGCGGCCGTGACCGGTGAGGAAGCGCTTGTCCTCGGAGCGCCTGGTCGAGCCGCCGATCTTCGCTGTCGGTTCACCCATCGCTCTAACCCCCCATGCCCGCTGCGCCGGACTTCACCGCGCGGACGATATTTTCATAACCGGTGCAGCGGCAGATATTGCCTTCGAGATTCTCGCGAATGGTCGCATCGGAGGCGTTCGGATACGTCTTCACCAGGTCGATCGCCGCCATCACCATGCCTGGCGTGCAGAAACCGCATTGGAGACCGTGTTCCTGGCGGAAGGCCGCCTGCATCGGGTGGAGTTCGCCGTCACCGTCGGACAACCCCTCGATGGTGACCACGTCGGCGCTTTCGGCCTGCGCGGCGAGTACCGAGCAGGCCTTTACGGCGCGGCCATCGAGGTGGACGGTGCACGCGCCACACTGCCCCGTGTCGCAGCCGACATGGGTGCCGGTGAGGCCGAGATGGTCGCGCAGGAAATCGGTGAGCAGGGTAGGAGGATCGACATCGGCGGTTACCGAGCGGCCATTGACGGTCATCGACACGTTCATAACCAGCACCCTCTTGTTGTGTCCCTGGTATCCCTTTTGGCAGCGGTGTCCAGCTGCCTACAGAAGGGCTTTTCCGCTACCGAGTGTATGCCAATGCCGGCCACGATCAAGCGGTATGCGATCGGCTCGCCGGACAGGGCGGCGCGCCGCGATTGCCGGTGATCAGCGACCCGCAATCGGTCCTGCCGGAACGGGCCGTCTCGAACGGCGCGGTCCCATCAGCGTTCCAGCCGCCGGTCAGCGATGCTCACAGCAGCGCGAAGGCGAGGACAATCACCACGACCCCGGCGCCCACCGCCGCCCAGGTCCAGATCCTGGCGGGTGCGTTGCCGGGGCCCTCGCCGGTTTCAGCGGCCGCTGCGCCCGCGTTTGCCTCTTCCTCTTCCTCGCCGCTGCCACCCATATACTCGACGAAGTTGTCGAAGAACTCGTTGGCCGTCTTGCGCGCTGCGCCGTCGACCAACCGGCTGCCGAGCTGAGCCAGCTTGCCGCCGAGTTGCGCCTTGGCCGTGTAGCCGACCGTGCAACCCCCATCGGTCTCCGTCAGCGTGACGTCGGCCGAACCCTTGACGAAGCCGGCCTGGCCGCCCTGTCCTTTGAAACTCATCGAGTAGGATGTCGGGGGGTTGAGGTCGGTGAGCGTCACGTTGCCCTTGAAGCGCGCATTGACCGGACCGACTTTCGCCTTGACCGCGGCCTCATAGGCGCCGTCGTCGACCCGCTCGAATGACTCGCAGCCCGGGATACAGGCCTTCAGGACGTCGGGATCGTTGAGTGCCTCCCAGACGGTTTCCCGGGGCAGCGGCACATGGCGTTCCTGTTGCAATTCCATAGGTAGCCCGCCTGTTCGTTATTCCACCGGGGGCAATCGTGCCCCACGCACGAAACATCGTGATCGATAAACTACCAGACGTCGCCGATCACGTCCCCGTGGCAGCGTCTTCGCCGTGTTGACGCAGCGCCTCCAAGACGGCCTCGAACGGCAACAGGACACACTCATGGCGGCTCTTGTGCGCCGCGGCCGGCTGGAACAGCACCAGGTCCTGCCAGGGCGCGTCCGTCGGCCAGGCATGCCGC
Organism: Halofilum ochraceum; assembly: GCF_001614315.2. NCBI lineage: Bacteria > Pseudomonadati > Pseudomonadota > Gammaproteobacteria > Chromatiales > Ectothiorhodospiraceae > Halofilum > Halofilum ochraceum. The sequence goes on along the minus strand of NZ_LVEG02000008.1, from coordinate 160,522 downwards.
CCGCGCAGCGCATCCCGGATGGCGCCGTGCAGCGTGTCCAGCGAAGCGGCGTCCTGGCCGATCGCCTGCTGACCCAGCAGGTTCGCGGCCGCGCGACAGAGGACGCAGCCACGGACATGGTGACCCAGCCCAGCGATACGTCCCGCCCGGTCGCAATGCAGATCGAGCGTCACCCGGTCACCGCACAGCGGGTTATCCCGGGTCAGCGTGACATCCGGCGCGTCGAGCCGACCCGGGTCGTGGTCCGCGGCGGCGAGCGCGAGTAAGCGCTCCTGGTAGAGATCCGTGCTCATAGCAGTTTCCGTAACGCCGTCTCCAGCGCCTCCAGACAGGCGTCGACATCGGCCGAATCATTATAGAGCGCCAGGCTGGCGCGAGTTGTACCGGCCAGATCGAAGGCGTCCATCAGCGGCTGGGCGCAATGGTGGCCGCCCCGGACCGCAACGCCATGGGCGTCGAGCAGCTGCGCGATGTCGTGCGGGTGCGCCCCCGGGACATCGAAGGCGACCAGCGGTCCGCGCGGTTCCCCGGCGCCGGGACCGAGGACGCGCACACGTTCCTCGCCGAGCGTGTTCAGGCCCTCGATCAGTCGTCGGGTCAACGCCTGGAGGTGACGGCCGACGGCGTCGAGGTCGTGTTCCCCGAGCCAGCGCAGCGCCGCGCCCAGGCCGACCGCCTGGGCGATGGGCGGCGTGCCCGCTTCGAACCGTTGCGGCGGCGGTGCCCAGGTCGTCTCCGCCAGCCTGACGCGGCGGATCATCTCGCCACCGCCGAGGAACGGCGGCAGATCGGCGAGCAGTTCGCCCCGCCCCCAGAGGACGCCGATGCCGTTGGGGCCAAAGACCTTGTGCCCCGAGAAACAGTAGAAATCGACACCGAGCGCCTGCACATCCACCCGCGCGTGGGGCACCTGCTGGGCACCGTCGAGCAGCACCCGCGCGCCGACGGCCCGGGCCGCATCGACAATGGGGCCGACCTCGGTCAGTGCCCCCGTGACGTTGGATGCATGAGTCACGGCGATCAGCCTTGTCCGCGCTCCGACGATGTCGGGCAGGACCGTCAGATCCAGCCGGCCCTCTTCTGTTACCGGGATCACGCGAAGCCGGATCCCGGTGCGATCGCGCAGCATCTGCCACGGCACGATGTTGGAGTGATGCTCCAGTTCCGAGATGACGATCTCATCGCCCGCTGACAGCGTCGCGCCGAAGGCGTGCGCGACCAGGTTGAGTGCGGCCGTGCAGCCGCTGGTGAATACGATCTCATCGGCATCGGCGGCGTTGAGGTGGTGGGCGACCGTCTCGCGGGCAACGCCATAGGCGTCGGTGGCCGCCTCGGCGAGGCGATGGACACCGCGCAGGACATTCGCCCGACTCGTGGTCTCGTGAGCGTGGATCGCTTCGAGCACCGGACCCGCGACCTGTGCCGTAGCCGCGTTGTCCAGGTAGTGCAGCGCCGGCTCGTGGTCGCGCTGCAGGAGTGGGAAGTCGGCACGGACGGCGTGCGGATCGAAGCTCATGATGGCGTTCTTCGCAGTGGCTTTTTACTGCCCGGTGCGCAGCACGGAGATCGCCTCGGCAAGGATCGAGATGGCGATCTCCGCCGGTCCGCGGGCCCCGATCGAGAACCCGACGGGCGCGTGGATGCGGTCGATCTGATCCTCACCAAAGCCCTGCTCGGCCAGGCGCTCACGGCGCCCGGCATGCGTCCGGCGACTGCCGAGTGCGCCGATATAGAATGCCTCGCTGTTGAGCGCCGCCGCCAGCGCCGGATCATCCAGTTTCGGATCATGGGTCAGCGTCACCACCGCGCTCCGGCCATCGAGCGTATACGTGGCCAGGGCCTCGTCCGGCCAGGCCGTATCCAGAGCGACACCGGGGAAACGCTCGGCGGTGGCGAAGGTCCGCCGGGGATCGATGACGGTCACGTTGAACTCGGTGTGCGCGGCGAGCGGCGCCAGCGACTGCGCGATGTGCACGGCGCCGATGATGTAGAGCCGCAGCGGCGGATTGTAGGGGTTGAACAGCCAGCGCCGGCCGTCGATCTCCCGGGTCTCGGCGCGATCGAAGCGCAGCGTCGCTGCCGCCCCCTCGGCAAAAGCCGCCGTTCCTTCGTCGTGGTGGAGCAGGCGTTGCTCGCCATCGTCGAGCGCCGTGGCGACCACGACCGGCCGACCGGCGGCGCGGTCGGCGAGGAGCTGTTCACGGATCGCGCGTTCCATCAGTCGAAGCGCTCCACGAACACCTCGATCCGGCCGCCACAGGCGAGCCCGACCTCCCAGGCCTGGTCGTTGGTCACGCCGAACTCGAGCAGTTTCGGCTCACCCTCTTCCATGACCTCGCGCGCCTCGGCGATCACCGCGCCCTCGATACAGCCACCGCTTACCGAACCGGCCATGTCGCCGGCGGCCGTGACCGCCAACTGCGCGCCGGGCCGACGCGGCGCCGAGCCCCAGGTCGAGACGACCGTCGCCAGCGCGACGTCACGCCCCGCCTCGCGCCAGGCGGCTGCCTGCTCCAGCACATCATCGGGACCAGCTCCAGCCGTGTTTGTCGTCGTCATGGAATACCTCTCAGGAAGCAGGACCGTCCAGGCGCCATCATCTGCCTTGCGCCTGGCGGGTGCAATCGCGGGCTTCCGGGCCTACCGATGGCGGCCACCGTGTATCGGAAGAACGCGTACATGCCCCGCCATCAGCGCAGATCGGCATGCTGCGCCTCGCACTGCCCTGCTTCGTACACCAGCCCGCTCGCGCCGTCATCGGGCTGCGGCGTTCGTTCCATATTTTCCCGGCTGCCGAACACGCGCCGCGTGTTGCCCGTTGCCCGGTCGATGATGACATCGATACGAAAGGCGCTTTCCTGCTCGCGGAATATGAATCGGTATTCGGCGGCCGTCACTTTCACACGCCCGCTTCGGGGCTGGTGGAGATCCACACGGCGAACCCGTCCATCACTGCGGCTGAACAGGTAAATCGCTGACAGACCGGACGAGAATCGGCATTGCACCGCGATTTCTCCGTCCGCGCGGGCCGCTGCCGGGGTTGAAGCAATGGCAAGCGCAAGACCCAGCGCGAATGCGGGGACGCCGGGCGTAACCATGCGGGCTCGTGGACGCATCGGGATGGCGGCCACGCCGCACGGCGCCGGCGCGGCCCGCCTCTCCGCGCTTACCAGGTGCCGGTGTTCTCCATCGATGCCCACGGCTCCCGCGGTTCCAGCGCCTCGCCTTTCTGGAGCAGTTCGATGGAGATGCCGTCCGGCGAGCGCACGAAGGCCATATGGCCGTCGCGTGGTGGGCGGTTGATGGTCACACCCGCATCCATCAGCCGCTGACAGAGCGCGTAGATGTCGTCGACCCGGTACGCGAGATGGCCGAAGTTGCGCCCGCCTTCGAGCGGCTCCGGATCCCAGTTCCAGGTCAGTTCAATCATCGGTGCCTTGTTCTCCCGGGCGCGCTCGACGTCATCCGGCGCCGCGAGGAAGATCAGCGTGAAGCGCCCCTTCTCGACCTCGGTGCGGCTCATCTCGACCATGCCGAGTTTGTTGCAGTAGAAATCGAGCGATGCCTCGATGTCGCTGATGCGCACCATGGTGTGCAGATATTCCATGCGCGTCTCCTTGATTAATCGCTGTACGTCGTTTGGATGTGACGGGTCGGGCGGCGCCCCTCAGTTCAGCCACCAGATCGCACCGTTGAGTGCGATCGCGAATGCCACCCAGAGCGTATAGGGCACCAGCAGTGCGCCGGCGACCCGATCGAGCCGCCAGAATACGATCGTCGTCGCGACGATCAGTGCCTCCAGCACGAGGATCTCGATCAGCGCCCCGCCAGGCTGTCGGAGCCCGAAGAACAGGACGGACCACAGGATGTTGGCGACGAGCTGCAGTCCGAACAGCGTGAGCGCCGCGCGCCGGATGACCCCGGCCGGTACCCGGTCGTAGATGCGCCATGCGGCGACGGCCATGAGCGCGAACAGGATATTCCACACCGGGGCGAACAGCCATGCCGGGGGATTGAACGCCGGCTTGTTCAGCTGCGGGTACCAGTCGCCGACGGAGGTCGATGTCGCCAGTCCGCCCAGGCCTGCCGCCGCGAAACACACGAGCAGGCTGACCACGAGGGCGGCGCTTCGACGCAGGGTCTGTGCGGTCATGTTCGTGGCCCCGTTGCATGGTCGGCGATCGTCGTCGCCATCGTGCCCGTTCGTTCGGCGGCGGTCGGGCGATTCAGTCAGCGAGGCTCCAGGCCCCGCCCCGCCGACGGTTTCTCGATCCCGGGGGAGGTCTGCAGCACGCAATCCAGACTGGGATGTGGGAGCCGCTGATCTGTCGGGCTGAAGCCCGACCTGCGGACTTCCGAGTCCGCCTGCAGATTTGCGGGCGCGTCAGTCGCGCGGCCGGGTATCGAGTTCGCGAAGGTACGCCGAGAACGCCTCGCGCAGTTCCGGATGATGGAGGGCGTACTCCACGGTCGCCTCGAGGTAACCGAGCTTGTCACCACAGTCGAAACGCCGACCCTCGAACTCCCAGGCGAGGAAGGTCTCCTCGGCGAGCTGGCGAGCAATCGCGTCGGTGAGCTGGATCTCGCCGCCAGCGCCCTTTCCGATCTCTGCGAGGTGATCGAAGATGCGCGGGGTCAGAATGTAGCGACCAATCACGGCCAGATTCGACGGTGCCTCGGCCGGCTTCGGTTTCTCGATGATGCCGTTGACGCGCGACAGGCGCTCACTCACCGTTTCGCTGGATACCACGCCGTAGCGGTGGGTCTCGTCCTCGGGCACCCGTTCGACCCCGAGCACGGACGCCTCGTGCTCGCGGTGGACCTCCAGCATCTGGGAGAGAACCGGCGCACCGGCGGTCTGGACGAGGTCGTCGGCAAGGATGACGCCGAAGGGTTCGTCGCCGATCACCGGGCGCGCGCAGCGAACGGCATGCCCGAGGCCAAGCGCCTGCGGCTGGCGCAGGTAGACGCAGTCGACACCCTTGGGCAGCACCTCGCGCACGATGCGCAGCATCTCGTGCTTGCCCTTCGCCTCAAGCTCCATCTCCAGCTCATAAGCCGTGTCGAAATGATCCGGGATCGAGCGCTTCTGGCGTCCGGTAATGAACACGAGCACCTCGGCCCCCGCTGCCACGGCCTCCTCGGCGGCGTACTGGATCAGCGGCTTGTCGACGACCGGCAGCATCTCTTTCGGGTTGGCCTTGGTCGCCGGGAGGAACCGGGTCCCCATGCCGGCGACCGGGAATACGACTTTCTTCATGGCTTGCATGACGGCATCCTGCTCAATGGTGTCGGGCGTCTGGAACCTGCGCGCGCGAGCCCGCATAATAACGGCATCCCACGCTGGTCGAAACGGCGCAGCCCACCCCCTTTTCAGACGGAGGCCCTTCCATGACGTACGTGGTGACCGAGAACTGCATTCGTTGCAAATACACGGATTGCGTCGAGGTTTGCCCGGTCGACTGCTTCCACGAGGGGCCGAACTTCCTGGCGATCGACCCCGAGGAGTGCATCGACTGTACGCTCTGCGAGCCGGAATGCCCGGTGGACGCCATTTTCTCGGAGGATGAGCTCCCGGCCGATCAGGAGCATTTCCTGGAGATCAACGAGCGGCTGGCGCAGAAGTGGCCGGTGATCACGGCAATGAAAGAGCCGCCGGACGACGCGAAGGAATGGGAAGGCGTCGACGGGAAACTGCAATATCTCGAGGAGTAGCGGGCCGAATCGGGTATCCGTGAAAACAAGCGCCACGTAGGCCGGCTTGCGACCGAAGGGAGCCAGCCGGCGTACGAGGTCTCGGCGCTCTGCAAGAACCCGCCGGCTGTTGCCTTCGGCAAAAGCCGGCCTACGCGAGAAGCGGCAGGAAGGCCGCCCCATCTCAGGTAATCATTCCAGGGCGATGACGCGCCCGTCCAGCGTCGCGAAAAAGATCCGTTCGCCGGCCGGTGTCGGTGTCGCGTAAATCTCATCCTCGGCGTCGTACGTCCACCGACGCTTTCCGCTGGTGGTATCGACGGCGTGCATCATGCCGCCCCGGCTGCCGGCATAAACGGTGCCATTCGCCACCGCCGGTGAGGAATACACCTTGTCGTCGGCGCGGTAGTCCCAGTTCTTGAGCCCGTTGCCCCGTGAGACCGAGTAGATGTAGCCATCGGTGCTCGCGAAGATCACGGACTCCGCCGTGAGCGCCGCGGAGGCGTAGATCCGGTTGCCGGTGCGGAAGCGCCAGAGTTCGCCGCCGCTGCCCGCATCCAGCAGATGCATCGCGCGGTCATAGCCGCCGATCGCGACCACCTGACCGTCAACGGCGGGGCTTGCGAATACCGGTTTGTCGGTGGCGAAGCGCCAGATTTCCTCGCCCGAGGACTGGGATACCGCGTAGACGTTGCCATCGAGACTGCCGAAATACACCCGTCCGTTGGCGACCGCCGGCGAGGAATACACGCCGTCCCCGGCGCGGAAGGACCAGACCCGTTCGCCGCTGTCGCGTTCCAGCGCGTACACGCGTCCGTCGGCGCTGCCAAAGTAGACCCGGTCTTCCGTCACGGTCGGCGCCGAGTAGGCCATGCCGTCGGTCCGGAAGCGCCACACCGTGGCGCCGTCCGCCGCCTTCACCGCCCGCACGCTCCCATCCCAGGTCGCGACGATGATGCGATCGCCGGCGAGCGCCGGCGCGGCCTCGATCGGACTGCCGAGTTCCCGCGTCCACGCGACCTCGCCAGTGGCGCGATCGATGGCGGTGAGCGTGCCGGCGCTGTTGCCGAAATAGACCCGTTTGGCGGTCACGGTGGGCGAGGAATACGAGCGCGCGCGGGTCTCCCGTTCCCATGCGGTCTCGATGGGCTCGACCGGACCCGGCGTCCCGGCGTAGACGCCGTCGTGACCGGCACCGCCCCGATACATCGCCTGTTCGGTCGACGCGCAGCCCGTGAAGAGCCCCGCCAGCACGAGCGTGGCCGTCGCGGCCATCCGTTTCGCCTTCATCGATCCTCCCCCAGGGAAGCGTCGCGCGTAGTCGGCGGAATATACACGGGCGCCCCGGGACCGGAAAGGCGACCGCCACTCACACGAGGCGGGTGGCGACACGGCCATGGACGCCGCACATCAACTCGTAACCAATGGTCCCGGCGGCATCGGCGATCTCCTCGATCGGCAGTCCCCTGCCCCAGAGCACGACCTCGTCGCCCACCGCTGCATCCGGCGCCGTGCGCAGATCGAGCGTGATCTTGTCCATCGACACGCGTCCCACCATCGGCACCCGCCGGCCGCCGACCAGCACGGGCGTGCCGTTCGGCGCGTGACGCGGGTAGCCGTCGCCGTAGCCGATCGCGGCTACGCCTACCGGCATGTCCTCCGGGCAGTGATACGAGCGCCCGTAGCCGATCGGCGCGCCGGCGCGCAGCCGATTGATCGCGATCAGCCGCGTGCGCAGGGTCATGGCCGGGCGCAGATCGAGCGCGGGTTCCGCGCCTTCGACAAACGGGGAACAGCCATACAGCATGATGCCCGGGCGAATCCAGTCCGCGTGTGTGTCTGGCCAGCCCAGCACGCAGGCCGAGTTCGCCGCGCTGCGTTCGCCCTCGAGGCCTCGGCAGGCGGCCGTGAACGTCTCCCACTGGGTATTCGTGTACTCGTCGCCGCGGTCATCCGCGCAGGCCATGTGGGTCATCACCCCGACCGGTCCGGAGACCACCCGCGACCGGCGGAGCCAGTCGTGCCAGACGGCGGCCGTATCCGGCGGGACACCGATCCGCCCCATACCGGAATCGATCTTGAGCCAGACCCGCAACCGATCCTCGCCCGCAAGACCAGCCAGCGCATCCAGTTGCCATTCCTGATGGATCAGTGGCTCCAGCCCATGCGCCGCACAGGCGGCGAGTTCCTCGGCATCGACCGGCCCATTGAGGACGCAGATCCGATGCTCGCGGTAGCCGGCCTCGCGCAGCGCGACCCCCTCTCCAGTGCAGGCCACGCCGAACCCCTCGCAGTGATCCGCGAAGGCCTCTGCCGCGAAGGTCAGACCGTGACCGTAGCCGGCCGATTTGAGCGTGGCGAAGACCGATGCCCCGGGGGCGGCGGAACGCGCGCGGGCCAGATTGTGGCGGAGCGCGCTGCGGTCGAGATCGGCAATGGCGCTGCGGAGCATGGCGATCGTGACTCCCGGTCGGATGGTTGTCGGCCGGAGCGGTGGCATCCGGCCGGGGCGGTCAGCCGTAAACTTCCGGGGAGAAATTCTCGAAGCGCGTGTAATGCCCCAGGAAGGTGACCCGCACGGTACCCGTGGGGCCGTTTCGCTGTTTGCGGATCAGGATCTCGGCCGTGCCCTTGTGCGGGCTGTCCTCGTCGTAGACCTCATCGCGGTAGATGAACACGATCACGTCCGCGTCCTGCTCGATCGCGCCGGATTCGCGCAGATCGGACATCACCGGACGTTTGTCGGTACGCTGTTCCAGGGAGCGGTTGAGCTGCGACAGCACGATCACCGGGACGTTGAGTTCCTTCGCCAGTCCCTTGAGCGAGCGCGAGATCTCGGAGATCTCGGTGGCCCGGTTCTCCCCCGTCGAGGCGAGCTGCATCAACTGGATATAGTCGACCAGGATCATCGACAGCCCGTGCTCCCGCTTGAGGCGCCGCGCGCGTGCGCGCAGCTCGGAAGGCGTCAGACCGGGGGTATCGTCGATGAACAGCTTCGATTGTTGCGACAACAGGGCCACGGCCGAGTTGATCCGCGGCCAGTCGGCCTCTTCCAGACGCCCCGAACGCAGCTTCTGCAGTTCGACCCGCCCGAGCGAGGAGATCATGCGGGTCGCGATCTGTTCGGCCGGCATCTCCATGCTGAACACCGCCACCGGCTCACCGTTGGTGAGCGCGACGTGCTCGGCGATGTTCATGGCGAAGCTGGTCTTGCCCATCGACGGGCGCCCGGCAACGATGACCAGATCGGAGCGCTGCATCCCCGAGGTCAGGTCGTCGAACTCGCTGAATCCGGTCTCGACGCCCGTGATGTGGGAGTCGGACTGCAGCAGGGTATCCAGGTGGTCCAGGGTCGCCGTGAGGATCCGGTTGATGGGCTGGAAACCGCGCTGACGCCGGCTGCCCTGGTCGGCAATGGCGAACACCTGCTGTTCCGCGTGGTCCAGCAGGGCTTTGCTGTCGCGGCCCTGGGGCTCATAAGCGGCCCGGGCGATGTCCTCGCCGACCGCGATAAGCTGGCGCACCACCGAACGCTCGCGGACGATGTCCGCATACGCGGTGATATTCGCGGCGCTGGGCGTTTCCTCGGCGAGTTGGCCGAGATAGGCGAGATTGCCGACGTTATCGAGTTCGCCGTGCTGCGACAGCCACTCGGATACGGTCACCACATCGCGCGGCTGGTCGTTGTCCGCGAGTTCCCCGAGCGCGCGGAACAACAGGCGGTGTTCGCGGCGGTAGAAATCCTCTTCCGAGACGCGATCGGCGACCCGATCCCACGCATCGTTGGCCAGCATCAGGCCACCGAGCACGGCCTGTTCCGCTTCGATGGAATGCGGCGGCACACGCGCCGTGACGGCACGTGCTTCCTCACTGAGTGAAGGAAAGCTTTCGGACATGCAAGACCACCGCAACCGCGCACCCGCCGGACGGCGGGTGCCAACGTCGAGCGATTATAGCCCGCTCAACCGCACGACAAACAACGGAGCGGCGGACCGCCCGGCCCGACCGCTACTGTCGCCGCACCCCGGATCGCGCCCCCGGGCCGGCCCGAGGGGCGCGATACAACCACCGTCAGGCTTCGGGTTCGACCACGACGTTCACGGTGGCATCGACATCGGTATACAGATGGACGCCGATCTCGAACTCGCCGGTCTCGCGCAGCGGACCGATGGGCATGCGGACTTCGCGCTTCTCGAGCTCGACACCATCGGCCGTCACCGCATCGGCGATATCGCCGGCGCTGACGGAACCGAACAGCTTGCCCTCGGTGCCGACCTTCGCGCGGATCGTGACCGTGCGCCCGTCGAGTTCCTGCTGACGGCGCGTGGCGGCCTCGTGCTTCTCCTTCTCCGCCCGCTCGAACTCGGCCCGGCGCGCTTCAATCTCCTTGACGTTATCGGCCGTGGCCATCTTCGCGATGCCCTGCGGCAGCAGATAATTGCGCGCATAACCGGATTTGACCTGGACCACATCGCCCAGACGACCGAGATTGTCGACGTTCTCAACCAGAATGACCTGCATCGTTACTCTCTCCCGCGGGCGCCTTCGCTCACCCGCCCAGTTTCCTTATCCGTTGCCGCCGGGCTGCACCCGGCGACGGTAATCGGCCCATGCGTCCACCGCACCGACGATCATCAACCCGACCACGACATAAATCATCAATGGCACCAGCGCGATATACAACGCCACGAGCCATCCCGGGCCAAGCCCCAGCCCGTTGACCACGCCGTGCGCGACGGCCAGCCCCTGGAACACATACACCGCGGCCACGACCAGGGCCAGGCTGTCGATCCAGGCCGGCGTCGTGAACAGCGCCAGCGCCGAAATCCCCAGTGTGATCGCCGCGGCGGTGCGTCCCAGCCGCAGCGCCCGGAACTCGCTGCCGAACCCGCCGGGGTTGTACAGCAGCGACTGCCACCAGCGAGCCAGCAACAGGCTCGTGATCGCGCTGAAGACCACCGACATCGCGACCACACCGGTCATGAGCGGGGCCATCGCATCGATCATCTGGCGCACGCCCTCGGCCGACAGCTCGAACCGCGCCGCCATCGTCTCGGGCGGCATGATCCGGTGCAGCAGGTCCCGCCACAGCCCGGTCGGATCTTCGACAAAAAGATACGTCCCGAGTACCAGGGCCCAGCCGATCGCACAGGCGACCAGCAGCGCGTCATCCAGCCGCACCCGCTGACGCAGAACGAGCGCCAGGACCATGGCGGGCAGCCACGCGACCAGGCCGCTGATCGCGATCGCCGCGCCCTGACCGGTCACCAGCGCCCCGGCGAGCGCCACCCCGGCCAGCGCCGGCCCGGCGACCCGCAGGGTGGCGAACGCACCGAGGCGCAACGCCACCAGGGCCACCACGGCCGCACTGAGCCAGGCAAACGGTGCCACGACCAGCCCGAGCAGCAGCGTCCCGGCCGCCACGGCCCCGGCGTTCACGGGGCCGCGCATGACGAATTCGGCGATGCCTTTCACGCAGCGTTCCCGATACGGCCCCGCACATCGCGCAGCCGTGCGGGTCGACTCAGACGTGGCCGTCGGTATACGGCAGCAGGGCCAGGTAGCGCGCGCGCTTGACGGCCGTGGACAGCTGCCGCTGATAGCGGGCGTTCGTCCCGGTGATCCGGCTGGGAACGATCTTGCCGGTCTCGGTGATGTAGTTCTTCAGCGTCTCGACATCCTTGTAATCGATCTCGACGACGCCTTCGGCGGTGAATCGGCAGAATTTGCGGCGGCGGAAAAACCGTGCCATGGCTTGTACTCCTCTTGAATCCGTTGAACGTCAGGCGTCGGAGGCGGTCGAATCGGCCGTCTCGGAGGGTTCGGCATCCGCGGACGAATCGCCCTCGCCTTCCTCTTTGCCCTGGCGGGCGGCACGCTTGTCGTCACCGCGCTTCTCTTCTTTGCGCGCGAGCGGCGACGGCTCGGTGACCGCCTCTTCGCGGGCAAGGACCATATGGCGCAGGACGGCGTCGTTGAAACGGAACGCGCTCTCGAGTTCGTCGCGCGCTTCGGCGCCGCATTCGACATTCATGAGCACGTAGTGCGCCTTGTGGACGCGGTTGATGGAGTACGCCAGCTGGCGACGGCCCCAGTCTTCCTGACGATGAACGGTGCCACCGTCGTTCTCGATGATCTGGCGGTAGCGCTCGACCATCGCCGGGACCTGCTCGCTCTGGTCAGGGTGGACCAGGAACACGACTTCGTAATGACGCAAGGTGAAAAACTCCTTTCGGTTTGCCAGCCTCCCGGAAAATGTCGGTGAGGCAAGGAGATAGGCCCCCAGCCGGCAGCTGGCGGCAAGCCGCGTAGTGTACCGGTGCGTCTACCGGTGCGCAATCGGATACCGGCACATCGCGGGGGCGTCAGGAAGCCCGCCGGTCCTCGACCTCGGCGCGCACCCGCCACGCTACCTTCTCCCCCGCCCGGAGCGGCACGATGGGCGCCTCCGCCGTGGCGATCTCTTCCGGCATGGTCCAGTCCGCGCGCTCCAGCACCACCCGGCCGCGGTTGCGTGGCAAACCGTAGAAGTCGGCACCATGGAAGCTCATGAACGCCTCCAGGCGATCGAGTGCCCCCATCCGGTCGAACACCTCCGCATACAGCTCCAGCGCCGCCGGCGCGCTGTAGACGCCAGCACAGCCGCAGGCGGACTCCTTTGCGTGCCGGTGATGCGGCGCGGAATCGGTCCCGGCGAAGAAGCGCGGATGGCCGCTGGTGGCGGCCTCGACCAGCGCCTGGCGATGGGTCTCGCGTTTGATCAGCGGACGGCAATAATGGTGCGGGCGCAGACCGCCGTCGAAGAGCGCGTTCCGGTTCAGCAGCAGGTGATGCACGGTGATGGTCGCGCCCACCGTCGGCGGAGCGGCACGGACGAAGTCGACGCCGTCGCGGGTGGTGACGTGCTCGAGCACGACCCGCAGTGCCGGGAAATCCTGTAGCAGCGGGGCCAGGTGACGCTCGATGAACACCGCCTCGCGATCGAAGACATCGACCGAAGGATCGGTGACCTCGCCGTGCATCAGCAACGGCACCCCGTGCTCCTGCATCGCCTCGAGCGCCGGATACGCATTCCGGAGATCCGTAACGCCGCTCTCGGAGTGGGTCGTGGCGCCGGCCGGGTAGTACTTGACGGCGTGGACCAGGTCGCTGCGCGCGGCCTCGGCGATCTCCGCCGGTGACGTGGCCTCCGTCAGGTACAGGGTCATCAGCGGCTCGAAGTCCGCACCGGCCGGCAACGCGGCCATGATCCGGTCGCGATACGTCCGGGCCTGCGCCACCGTGGCCACCGGTGGCTGCAGGTTGGGCATGACGATGGCACGACCGAAACAGCGCGCGGTGGCCGGGAGCGCCGTGGCGAGGATCGCACCGTCGCGCAGGTGCAGGTGCCAGTCGTCCGGCCGCGTGAGTGTAATCCGGTTTGCGTTCATTGACCCTCTCTCTCCATTGACCGTGCCGGACTCTCCGGTCCCGCGGGTGACAGCGGCAGCGCCCCTGCCTGCGCCGCCGCGGCAAGCGTGCCGGCAGACAACCTCTCTAGTGCGCCGCTCCGCCTGCCGCGAATTCGTCCGTCCGGACTTCCGTGCCCGGCAGCCAACGGAGTCCGCCTGCATAACGCCAGGCCATGCGGCCCTCCTCGTCGAGCGCGAAAAGGTGGAGCCAGCCGTTGTCGAACAGGCGTCGTACCCCCTCGTGGCGTGCCAGAATGTCTTCGATGGCATCCGTCGGTGCCTCGACACACACGGTCAGGCGCAACGGCTCATGGACCAGTCGTTCCCCATCGTGCACCGACTGCCATGGCAGACCGGTGCGCAGCAGGCCGCCGTTGCCCTCGACAACGCCGATGCCGCCGGTGACGTTGTGCAGCAGTTTGTTGCCGCCGCCGAAGTGCTCCGGAACCACGGTCGAGCCGTAGTACTGCAGGCTGATCCAGCTGGCCACGACCACGGGCGCGGTCAGAATCAGTTCCAGCACGCCATAGCCGTCATCCTGGCGCCAGTCGTAGTCGTGCAGGAATGCCCTGCCCTCGAGCTGGCGGCCAGCCGTGCGGTGCCGCGGCGCCGCGACGAACGCATTACAGCCCGCCAGGCCCCACTCAGGCCGGATCTCGGACCAGTCCCGCGCCCGGTGCCGTGGTACACCGCCATCGTCGCCGCGCGGCAGTCGCAGCATCCGCTCCCCGCGTGCGACGGCGCCCGCCGAAGCGAGCCATCGGCGCACACGGGCGAGGTCATCGCCGTGCCCGTGCGTGTCGACGTCAGCGTCGAAGAGATCGACGGTATCCGTGGTCGTATCGTGCAGTGCGCCCACGAACAGGGTATCTTCCGGGATCGTGATACCGCGTTCGGCAATCCCCGCACGCACCATCGGGTCGTTCAGCAGCCCCGCCAGCAGCCGCGCATTGACCTCGCCCGAATAACCGCCGCAGGCGCCGCATTGCAGTGCGCTCGCATGGGGGTTGTTGACGACGTCGGCACCGTGGCCGGCGACGACCACCACGCGCGCGAAACCGCTCGTCAGCGACATCGCCCGCAGCACGCGCTCCGCCGCATCCACCCGGGCCTGGTCGTCGAGTTCCGGCGTAAACCGTGGCGCCGGGTCGTGCCGATGGCGGTGCGCCGGCATGCCAAGCGTGTCGCGGACCAGCTTGCCTGCATAGACCGGGCCCATCGCCTCGACGAACGCGAACGACGACACGGCGGCCAGCTTGAAGCGGCCCCACGCCCGCCGCGCCCGTGCGAGGATGCGCGAACGCCGGTCCGCATCGACCTTATGATCCGGGGTCGCGCAGCTGTGCACGGCCGGATTGAGCAGTACCGGCAACCGCGGCTCCTCGACGTCGGAAGCGAAGCGTCGGTGCGCGGTCGCCACACCGAAGAAACCGGCGAATCCGAGCGTGCGGATCCGTTCGTCGATCGACTCGAGCGCCCGGCGAAAGACTTCGGAGCGGACATCGATGCAGAACGCCGCCTGCAGCACCGGCCGTTCGTCCGTTTCGGCGGCCGCCCCGCCACCGAGCGCTGCCGCCAGCGAGCGCTGCTCGGCGCGCTCGGCCGCGTCCTGCAGGATGGCATCGATCACGTCATCCGCATCGGCCTCGACTGGCGCGGCGTGACGCTCGACGCTCTCGGTCCAGGCGGCGCGCAGTGCATCGCCGTACTGCTGGAACAGTGCCTCCTCCCAGACCAGGCGGACGGCCAGCAGCTCCGCGGCGGTGACGTCCTCCTGACCGCGCAACTCGGCCTGCCAGAGCCGCCAACGCCCGTACTGTGACCAGCCACCGAGCGTCATCAGCAGCCGGTGGAAGGCCGTTTCGAGTGCATCCGGCGACAATCCCAGCCGGTCGACGGCACGCGCGATCGCACGATCGGCGGTGTCCGGCGCATCGGCCACGTGCCGGGCAAACCCGCGCAGCCCCTGGATCTCGGGCGTCAGATCGTGGGTAGCGTGCCAGCGCCAGGCGTCGTACACGCCTCGATGCGCGGGCGCGACCCACAGCGCCTGGCCCTCATCGAAATGGGAGGCCGCCCACGCACCGATCCGCTCTTCGATCAGGCCCGGCCAATCGATGCCCGAGACCGACTGCGCAAGCTCCGCCACGGTCGCGACCGCTACCGGTTGCGCCGCCGGCGTGGCCGCCGCCGCCTTCAGGGCCGCCACATCACGCGGGCGCAGCGACGCCGGCGACGCCTCGAGCGCAGCCGCCAGATCGGCATCGGTGATCCGGCCGCTCTCGATGCGTTCCTCATACCAGTCACGCGACGGCGTCGCCCGACTCCCGCCGACTCGGCGCAAGCGCGCCTGTGCCTGCCACAGCGGCTCCTCCGTCTGCCCGAGGAATGGATTGACGGCCACCGTCGCCGACAGCGGCCAGGCCGGCGGGATCGCGCGCACGGCCGACTCGACCGCGGTGACGACCTCTCTGGGGGCCGTGGCGGGGTGCTGCGGATTATCGATCACTGTTGACCTCCCGCGCTGCGGAAACCGTTCGGGTGGACCAGCCACCGAGGAGGCGATCGAAGACCGCGTTGGCATAGAGACCATTCGCCAGATGCACCCGCAGACCCGCCGCGGCCGGGTGGTGCGACCAGAGCGGGAACATGGCCTGGGCCACGGCGACCGCACCGAAGCTGACGACGGTCAGCACCATCAGGAACCACTCGAGCGGGCCCGGCGCCGGTGTCGGCGGCAGCGTGGGCGCGGTGAGCTGCGTCACGCCGGTCTGCAACGCGAAGTAGGCGACCGCGGCAGCCACCGAGTACAGCGCCGTGCGTCGCGTCAGGGCGCGCGGCGCGGCATCCGCCAGGCCCTGTGCGAGCAGATAGGCAACGCCCAGCACAAGGATCCCGCCGAGGACGATGGCCTGCGGGGACTTGTCGTCGAAACCGAACACCAGGCCGACGCCCGCGTAGATCGCGAGCGCGGCGAGAAAGGCCCGACCGACCGCGGCGCCACTCGGCACGGCCACGGGGCCCGGCCGGTGAATGGCGGCGACGCGCTCCACGGCGCCGCCCGAGGCGAGGAAGGCGTGCGCCTTGTACAGCGAGTGAGCGAGGATGTGCAGCAGCGCCAGCGGGAACAGGGCGAGGCCGCACTGCAGGATCATGAACCCCATCTGACCGATCGTGGACCAGGCCAGCGAGGTCTTCACCGCGGGCTGTGCCAGCATGACCAGGCACGCGAACAACGCCGTGAACCCGCCGATCATCACCAGCACGGCCAGGATCCCGGGCGCGAGCAGCATGACGTCGGCGAAGCGGATCAACAGGAAACCGCCGGCATTGACCACGCCGGCGTGCAACAGCGCGGATACCGGCGTCGGCGTCTCCATGACCTCGGTGAGCCACCCGTGCGTGGGGAACTGCGCGGACTTCAGCAGCGCCGCGACGGCGAGCGCCCCGGCGGCGCCGACGATCGCCATGCTCCCGGTGCCGGCGGCCGCCGCGGCGTTCAATGCCGCGATGTCGCCCGTGCCGAACGACCCGATCAGCAGCGCAAAAGCGATCAGTACCGCGGCGTCACCCGCACGTGCGACGACAAACTTCTTGCGCGCACCGCGCACCGCCGCCGCACGGTTCGGGTAAAACAGGAGCAGGTGGTGCAGGCACAGACTCGTGCCGATCCAGGCGGCGGCGAAAATCGCCAGATGCCCGGCCTGCACCAACAGCAGCACCATGGCCAGCGTCAGGCACAGCCAGCCCGTGAATGCACCCTGCCCGTCCTCGCCATCGAGATACACGCGGGCGTAGCGCAGCACGACCCAGCCGACAAAGGCCACCAGCGCCAGCATGGATACACTGATCCAGTCGAGGCGGACCAGTGCAATCGATCCGAACGGCGTTGGCAGCCCCGCCGTGCCCGTACCCAGACCGATCCGCAGCCCGACCGCGACGGCGGCCGCGGCAAGCGCGACCAGCGCCGCGAGCTCGGCGCGACGCAGGCAGCCGCCGGGGCGACGGCCGGGCGTGCGGAACGCGTCGCGCGCCGCCAGCAGCAGGACCGCCGGCGCAATGAGCATGAGGAAAGCCGATTCCATGGTGACTCCCGCTACCGAACCAGGGGCGCAATCCTAGTGTCCCCAGTTCATATCAAAAAGTTTATTGTTTGCAACAAACCGTTACGCATAATGAAACGATGCGCGAGATCAATTACAAGCACCTGCACCATTTCTGGGCCGTTGCCCATGAAGGCGGCCTGAGCCGCGCGGCCGAGCGCCTGCACCTGTCACAGTCGGTCCTGTCGGTCCAGATCCGCAAGCTCGAGGAGCGCCTCGGGCACGCGCTGTTCGAGCGCCGCGGCCGGCGGCTCCATCTCACCGAGGCGGGCAGGATCGCGCTGGATCATGCCGACGCGATATTCGCCGCCGGCGATGAACTCGTGGCCACGCTGGCCCAGAGCGACGGCGTGCGGCGTGCGCTGCGCATCGGGGCGCTGTCGACGCTGTCCCGCAACTTCCAGATCGGCTTCCTGCGACCGGTCCTCGGGCGCTCCGATGTCGAAGTCATCCTGCGCTCGGGCGGCGCGGGTGAACTGATGCAGGCGCTGGAATCGCTGCAGTTGGACGTGGTGCTCGTGAACCAGGCGCCGCAGGCCGATGCCGTGACCCCGTTCGTCACCCACCGGGTCGCGGAACAGCCTCTCAGTCTGGTCGGCACCGCCGACACCGTGACCCCGGGGATGGATATCGCGGAGCTGCTGCGCGCGCACGCCGTGATTCTGCCGACCCCGGAGAACAACCTCCGCGTCGCATTCGATGCCCTGGTCGACCGGCTTGGCATACGTCCCCGGATCGCCGCCGAAATCGACGACATGGCGATGATCCGCCTGATGGCACGCGAGGGGCTGGGCCTCGCACTGGTCCCGCCGATCGTGATCAAGGACGAGCTGGCATCGGGGATGCTCGTGGAAGCGGCCCGCGTGCCGGACGTCACGGAAACCTTCTACGCGGTCACCGTGGCGCGGCGCTTTCCGAATCCACTGGTCCGCGAACTGCTCGCCGGAGCCAATCCGGATTCGCTGAAGGATTCCAGCGGAGACCGCGACCGCGCAACGCGATAGGTGACCCCGATATGGTCACGGGCGACGCGCGGGCTGTATGCTGGCTTCTCGACGAAACCGCCGGGGTCAGCCCCGGGATCGCTCACTACGGAGTCACGCCATTCATGGTGGACAAGCTGCTCGCCCAGAACCGGGAGTGGTCGGAACGGATCCGCCACAACGAACCGGACTATTTCCCGCGACTGGCGGCGCTGCAGCGCCCGGAATACTTCTGGATCGGCTGCGCCGACAGCCGCGTGCCCGCCAACGTCATCGTGGGGCTGGATCCGGGCGAGGTCTTCGTCCACCGCAACGTCGCCAACGTCGTCCATTCGACCGACATGAGCATGCTCAGCGCACTCGAGTACGCCGTCGATGTACTCGGTATCGACAAGATCATCGTCTGCGGCCACTACGGCTGTGGCGGCGTGAAGGCGGCGACCGAGGATGAGCTGCACGGCCTGGCCGACCACTGGCTGGAGCCGATCCGCAGGCTCACCCGCAGCCACGCCCCCGAGCTCGAGGCCATCGAGGACCAGGAGGCCCGGCGCGACCGCCTCTCGGAACTCAATGTACGCAGCGGTGTGCTGCGCGTGGCGGACACTCCGATCATGCGGCGTGCCTGGGCGGCCGGCCGCGAGACCCGGATTCACGGCCTGATCTACCGACTCAAGGATGGGCTGCTCTACGACCTCGGTTGCACCGTGGAACCGCCCGGCCCGAATCAGCCGCCACCGGACGATTGATCGACCGGCGCTGTCGCGCGCTGGCGCAACGCCTCGAACAGGCACACACCCGTGGCCACGGATACGTTGAGGCTATCCGTGCGTCCCGCCAGCGGGATGTGGACGACGACATCGCAGCGCTGGCGCACGCCCGGACGCATGCCCTTCTCCTCGCTCCCGAGGACGAGCACCACCGGAACGCGCAGATCGGCGCTCCATAGCGTCTGCGGCGCATCGCCGGCGGTGCCGACAACCCACAGGCCGAGTTCGCGCAGCTCGGCGAGTGTGCGGGCGAGGTTATTGACCGTGGCCACCGGGAGCCACTGGGCCGCGCCGGCCGCGGTGCGTTCGACCGTCGGTGTCAGCCGTGCCGCGCCGTCGCGCGGCACGATCAGGGCATCGGCCCCGGCGGCCTCCGCCGAGCGGATGCAGGCCCCGAAATTATGCGGATCCTGCACACCGTCGAGGGCCACCACGAGCGCCTCGTGATCCAGCCCCTGAAGGCGGTCGATCAGCGCCGATTCATCCAGGGTGTCGCCGTCCACCACTTCGGCCGCGACGCCCTGGTGGCGCAGCTCGGGCAGATGCCGGCCCAGCGCCTTCGCCGTGACCCGTTCAACCGCTATGCCGGCCGCCTCGGCCTGTTCGACCAGCGTGCGCAGCCGGCGGTCGTCGCGCTTGCGGTCGACCCACAGGCGCCGCACGCGGCCCGCGCCCTGGCTGACCGCGGCGTCGACCGGATTGATGCCCCCGATCCAGCGTCCGCGGCCGCTCATGGCGCCCCCGCGGATTGCGCGGCGGGGTCAGTCACTGCCCTGGGCCCCAGCCTTGCCGGCCGCCGGCGATTTTTTGCGGGATCTGCGCCGACTGGAACTCTTCTTCTTGCTGGCCGCCTTCTTTTTGCTGGCCGCCTTTTTCTTCGAGGCGGTTTTCCGATCCGACCGGCCGCGCCCGACGCCCCCATCCGCTTTGCGCTTGCCGCCCTCGTCGCCGTCGGTGGCTGGATCGAAGTCGATCTTGCGCTCGTCGATGTCGACCCGCGTGACGCGCACGCGCATCGGGTCGCCGGGTCGATACACCCGGCCCGAGCGCTCGCCGGTGAGGCTGTGGCCAGCCGGGTCGAAGTGGTAGTAGTCCTTGGGCAGCGACGTAACGTGCACCAGACCCTCGGCGTACATCGAGTTCAGGACCACGAAGACGCCAAACGAGGTCACACCGGTGATCAGCCCCTCGAACTCCGAACCGACGTGCTCCTGCATGTACTGGCACTTGAGCACGGCCTCGACGTCGCGGGTCGCCTCGTCGGCGCGCCGCTCGGTAAGTGAACAGTGGTCGCCGAAGCGCACCATGTCCTCATGCTCATAGCTGTAATTCCGCGGCTTCCCGCCGTTGAGCCGATGCTTGATCGCGCGGTGCACGAGCAGATCCGGATAGCGCCGGATGGGGGATGTGAAGTGCGCGTACTCATCCAGCCCGAGACCGAAGTGACCGGTGCAATCGGGCTGGTACACGGCCCGCTGCATGGACCGCAGCATGACCGTCTGGATCAGATAGGCATCCGGGCGATTGGCGGCCTCCTCCAGCACGCGGGAGAAATCCTTCGGCCCGGGTTCGCTGCCACCGGCCAGGCGCAGACCGCGCTCGGACAGAAAGGTCCGCAGTTCATCGACCTGGTCGCCCTCGGGCCCGTTGTGGACGCGGTAGAGCGCCGGCATTTTGTGCTTCTGCAGATAACGCGCGGCCGCGACGTTCGCCGTCACCATGCATTCCTCGATGATCCGGTGGGCGTCATTGCGCTCCACCGGCTCGATCGAGTCGATGCGCCCGTCATCGTCGAACTGGATCTCGGTCTCGGTCGAATCGAATTCGATCGCGCCGCGTCGACGCCGCGCCTGCAGCAACGTCTTGAACAGGCCATGCAGGTTCTCGAGGTGCGGCACGACTTTCCGGAATCGCTCGCGCGTGTTCTGATCGCCGTGCAGCAGGATGTTCGCCACATCGTCATACGTCAGCCGGGCGTGGCTGCGCATGACTCCCTCGACGAAACGGATCCGCTCGACCGTACCGTCCTTGCCGATGCGAAGATCGGCCGCCAGACACAGCCGATCCACCTCGGGATTGAGTGAACAAAGCCCATTGGAGAGTTTCTCGGGCAGCATCGGCACGACCCGGTTCGGGAAGTACACGGATGTGCCGCGGCGCTCCGCCTCCGCATCGAGCGCCGTATCCTCCTCCACGTACGCGCCGACATCGGCGATGGCGACGACCAGGCGCCAGCCGTTCCACTTCGACTCGCAGTAGACGGCGTCATCGAAATCCTTCGAGTCGGCCCCATCGATCGTGACCAGCGGCAGCTTGCGCAGATCCTTGCGCTTCTTCTTGTCGGCCGCGGCGACCTCATCGTCGATAGCCGCGGTTTCGCGCTCGACGGCCTCCGGCCAATCGGACGGGATGCCGTGCGAGTTGATCGCGACATCGACCTCCATGCCGGCGGCCAGGCGATCACCCAGGATGCGCGTGACCCGCCCCACCGGCTGACGACGATAGGTCGGCTGATCGGTGATCTCCGCGACGGCGATCTGCCCGTCGCGGGCACCCTCGAGGTACTCGTTCGGGATCAGCACGTCCTGGATGATGCGCTTGTTGTCCGGTACGAGCACGGTCACGCCGCTCTCGACCGCGATGCGCCCCACCACCGTGCTGTTGGCCCGCTCGAGGATCTCCGCGATCGCGCCCTCGCGCCGGCCCCGCCGGTCGACGCCGGTGATGCGGGCAACGATCCGGTCGCCATGCATCAGCGCGCGCATTTCGCGCGGATTCATGTACAGATCGCCACCGCCCTCGTCCGGCACCAGGAAGCCGAAGCCGTCCGGGTGCGCGATGATCCGGCCCCGCACGAGGTTTTCCGAATCGACCGGCAGGTAGCCCTCGCGGCGGTTCAGCAGGAGCTGACCGTCGCGTACCATCGCTTTCAGGCGCCGCCGCAGCGCCTCCAGATCGTCTTCGTGGGTGAATTCCAGCGCCGCCGCCACCTCGTCGTACGACATCGGCTCGGCCGCGTCGTGCAACAGGCGCAGCAGCGCCTCGCGGCTGGCGATCGGGCGGCTGTAGCGGGCGGCTTCACGCTCCGCGTTCGGATCCTTCGGGGTTTTGCGCTTTTGGCGTGACGCCATGAATGGATTCGCTCCGTTGATTACTCGTTTTCGTTGACAGGCGCCGTTACGCCTTGTAGATTTTCGCGCTCGCCGGGTTGGCCCGGCGAGCCCACCACCATGCCGAGGTGGCGGAATTGGTAGACGCGCTAGCTTCAGGTGCTAGTGGGGGAAACCCCGTGGAGGTTCAAGTCCTCTCCTCGGCACCATCTTTCCGGTCGCATCCGTAACCGTCACTAAGCCCGCGGCGGAGCGGACGGCCCTGTTCTCTCGACAATCAGGAATCCACGCCGTTCTCAGTGCGAGAACGGATGGCGCATGATGATGTTCTCGTCCCGGTCGGCGCCGGTCGAGATCATGTCGATGGGCACCTCGACCAGCTCCTCGATCCGGCGCAGATAGGCGCGGGCATTATCGGGCAGGTCGTCGAGATCGCGGCAGCCCACGGTCGACGCCTGCCAGCCGGGCATTTCGATATACTCGGGCTCGCAGCATGACAGGGAGTCCGCGCCGACGGGAATATCCGACAGCAGCTCACCATCGACGCGGTAGCCCGTACAGATTTTCAGGGTCGGCAGCCCATCCAGCACATCCAGTTTGGTCAGGCACAGGCCGGACAGGCTGTTCACCTCGGCGGCGCGCCGCATGGCGACCGCGTCGAACCAGCCGCAACGCCGCGGGCGACCGGTCGTCGCCCCGAACTCATTGCCCTGGCGCGCCAGATAGGCGCCGGTCTCATCCTGCAGTTCGGTCGGGAACGGGCCACCGCCCACGCGCGTGGTGTACGCCTTGGTGATCCCCAGCACGTAATCGAGATGCAGCGGACCGACGCCGCTGCCGCTCGAGACACCGCCGGCCGTCGTATTCGACGAGGTCACGAATGGATAGGTGCCGTGGTCGATGTCGAGCAGCGCACCCTGCGCGCCCTCGAACATGATACTGCCGCCGGCGCGGCGAATGTCCCGCAGGCGGGTCGGTACGTCCGTGATCAGCGGCCGCAGCCGGTCGGCATAGGCCATAGCCCCGTCCAGCGTCTCCCGGAAATCGACCGGTTTGACGCCGAAATAGTGCTGCAGCGAGAAATTGTGGAAATCGAGCAGTGCCTCGAGCTTGGCGGCGAATCGTTCCGGCTGGAACAGATCGTTCACGCGCAGGCCCTGGCGGGATACCTTGTCCTCGTAGGCGGGGCCGATCCCGCGCCCGGTCGTGCCGATCGCGCCGGCACCGCGGCGGGTCTCGCGCGCCCGGTCGAGGGCGACGTGCACGGGCAGGATGAGCGGACAGGCCTCACTGATCCGCAGACGCTCGCACGGATTCGCGCCGGCTTCCTCGAGCATCGCAATCTCGTCGAACAGCGCCTCGGGAGACAGAACGACCCCGTTGCCGATGAGGCACTCCACACCTTCGTGCAGGATCCCGGAGGGAATCAGGTGCAATACGGTCTTGGCGCCATCGATCACCAGCGTGTGCCCGGCATTGTGGCCGCCCTGGAAGCGGACCACGGCATCGGCCTCCGGCGTCAGCAGATCAACGACCTTGCCCTTGCCCTCATCGCCCCACTGGGCCCCCAGAACGACTACGCTGCGCCCCATGTTCAGAGTTCTTCCACGGTCCAGTTGCCCTCACGCCGCACCAGTTGCCGGTCGCAGCCCATTTCGCCCGGACCGCCTTCCTGGCCCGGCAGCATCGCGATGACCCGTTCGCCCGCCGATCGCAGTTCCCGAACCCGGGCCGTCAGCGCGGGGTCGTCTTCCGCGGGGGCCGCGATCGGTCCCGGCCCCGCTGGCAGCGCCTCCGATCCCAGCGCGATCAGACGTCGCAGATCGGTGCTGAACCCGGTGGCCGGGCGTGCCCGCCCGAACGCCTCGCCGATGCCGTCATAGCGTCCGCCACGGGCGAGTTCTTCGCCCTCGCCCGGCACAAAGACCGCAAAGACGACGCCGGTGTGATAGTGGTATCCGCGCAGTTCGGCGAGATCGAAATGCAGCTGCAGTTCCGGATGACGTTCCCCGAGGCGCTCCCCGATCCGCTCCAGATAGTCGATCGCAGCGAGCACATCCGGGCCCGCCGACGCCAGCGCCTCGCGGGCGCGCGCAAGGACCGATCGATCGCCGTGCAGATCGATCAGGCTGCGCCACATCGCATCGGATTCGGCGTCGAGATCAAGGTGATCGATATAGGCGCGGATATCCGGCGTACTTTTGCGCTGGAGCATCTCGAACAGCGCCGCCTCGTCCGCCTCACCGATTCCGGTCTTCGCCGCCAGTCCCCGCACGATCCCGACATGGCCGAGATCGAGACACAGGGGGCCCGATACCCGGGCCTCATCGAGCGTCGTCAACAGGAGCTCGACCACCTCCACATCGGCATCGAGGCCACCGTGACCGTAGAGTTCCGCCCCTACCTGCAGTGGACTGCGGCCGCCGCCGAATGGTCCCGGCCGCGTGTGGACAACCGATCCCACATAACACAAACGCGTGGGAACCGGCCGTGCCAACCGGTGCGCATCTACCCGCGCGACCTGCGGCGTCATGTCCGCGCGCAGCCCCATCATTCGACCGGAACGCTGGTCGACCAGCTTGAAGGTGTCGAGTTCGAGATCATGCCCCGCGCCGATCAACAGGGAATCGAGGTACTCGATGAGCGGCGGGATGACCAGTTCATATCCCCAGCGGGAATATACGTCCAACAGACGACGCCGCAGTCGCTCGAGCCGCGCAGCCGATCGCGGCAACGCCTCCTCGATCCCCTCGGGCAGAAGCCAGCGCATGCCGGGGGCATTCGGTGTTCCGGTTGTGTTCTTGTTCATCGGATGAAATACAGCAGGGCCAGACCGAGCATCATGCTGACCGCGCCAACGACCCGCAGGGAGCGATCGGGCATGGCGGCCATTGTCGCCAGGGTGCGCCGCAGCGATGCGGGCGCCAGGAAGGGCATCACGCCCTCGATCACCAGTACCAGGGCGATCGCGACGCCCAGGTCAGTCCAGGCCATATCCATGGGTCAGGATCCATCGGGGCCGACCCTGCGGCCGGCCCCGATCGGCATGGAAACGACCGGCGTCACTCGCCGTCGTCCTTCTCTCCGCTGCGGCCATTGGAGTTGCCGAAGTAGTCGAAGAATTCGGAATCGGGTTCCAGTACCAGCGCATCACGCCCGCCCTTGAAGGATTCTTCGTAGGCCAACAGGCTGCGGTAGAACGAATAGAACTCGGAGTCCTCCCGATACGCCTGGGCGTAGGTATTGGCCGCGGTCGCATCGCCTTCACCGCGGATACCCTGGGCCTCGCGGTACGCCTCGGCCGCGATCTCTTCGACCTCGCGGTTCGCTTCGGCCCGGATTCGCTGCGCTTCCTCACGACCCTCGGCGCGGAACCGCTGAGCAACCGCCTCACGTTCCTTCGTCATGCGGTCGTAGACCGAGGTCAGGACGCTCTCGGGCAGATCGACCTTCTTCACGCGCACATCAATCACGTTGATGCCGAGGTCCTCGGCCTTGTCGTCAACGATCTGCTGCACCGCGTTCATGATCTCATTACGCTCACCGGAGACCACTTCGACGATCGCGCGCTTGCCGAACTCGTCCTTGAGCTGGTTCTCCACGAACTGATGCAGACGCCCGCGTGCGCGCTGCTCATCGCCGCCCGTGGACTTGAAGAACTGTACCGTGTCGACGATTTCCCACTTCACGAAGGCATCGACGATCAGGTTCTTCTGCTCGGCCGTCAGGTAGCGGTCCGGGGACGAATCCATGGTCAGGATCCGGTCATCGAACTTGTAGACCCGCTGATAGAACGGGATCTTGAAGTGGATGCCGGGCTCGTAATCGGCCGCGACCACCTCGCCCAGTTCCAGCTTGATCGCCCGTTCGGTCACGTGGACCTGAAAGGTCGAGGCCACCGCCACGACGATCAGGATCGCGAGCGCCGTCACAAATGCGTAGAAGCGATTCATCAGTTCGACTCCCGCGACCGGTCGGGCCGGTTGCCCCGTGACGAATCACCATCTGAACCGGCTGCGCTGCTCATCGGCGCCGACGGCAGGCCGACCCGGTTACCACTGCTGGACTGCCCCGATGGCTGATTTGCCATGCGGTCGAGCGGCAGGTAAATCATGTTGCGGCCTTCTCCCTCACGGTCCACCAGTACTTTGCCGGTGTTGCTCAGCACGCGCTCCATGGTGTCCATGTAGAGGCGTTTACGAGTGACCTGCGGATCCTGCTGATACTCGTTGAGCAACGCAGTGAACCGCGAAACGTCACCCTCGGCGGACTCGACCACGCGGGTACGGTAGGCGCGCGCCTCTTCGATCGTCTGCGCGGCTTCACCGCGAGCGCCCGGAATGATCCGGTTGCGCACGGCACGCGCCTCGTTGATGAAGCGCTGTTGATCCTCGCGCGCGGTAATCGCGTCTTCGAATGCGGGCTGAACCGGCTCCGGCGGCTGCGCGTTACGCAGGTTGACCGCCTGGATATTGAGACCGGTCGAGTATTCGTCGACGATCCCCTGGGCCAACTCATGCACACGATTGGCCACCTCGCCACGCCCCTCGGTGATGATGAAATCCATGCGGTTCTTGCCGACGACCTCGCGCACCACGCTCTCGATCACCTGGTGCAGCGTCTCTTCCGGCGCACGGACCTCGAACAGGAAGGCGGTGGCGTCCTTCACGTCGTACTGCACCGACATGTCGACCACGACCACGTTCTCGTCACGCGTGAGCATGCCCTGCTGCTGCAGCGTCAGGGAACGGTTCTCGGCGACATTGACCGTCTCGACGGATTCGACGGGCCATGGCAGATGCCAGTGCGGCCCGGGACCGACTTCGGCTACGAAGGCACCAAAGCGGGTCACGATCCCGCGCTCCGCCGCCTGGATGATGTAGAAGCCGGAGGCGAGCCAGCCGAGGAAAACGAGGCCGAGCACGCCCCACGCCAGCTTCGGGCTGATATTCGGGACGCCGCCGCTACCACCGCCGCTGCCGGAGCCGCCACTGTTGCCGCCGCCACCGAAGAGTCCGCTCAGACGGTTCTTGACTTTTCGCAGTGCCTCGTCGAGGTCCGGTGGACCGCCGTCACCGCCACTACCGCGATTTCCCCATGGGTCGCGGTTACCGCCACCGCCGGGCTCATTCCAGGCCATTATTTACTGCTCCCGTAAAGCGAGAGTGGGTCGATGATTGCAAGGGAAACACGCCAGTGCGGGAATCCGCGAGGTGCGGGAATCGGAACGGCCGCGCCCGCCGACCAGCGCAACCGCGGGTATTCTATTGACCTCATCCCGCCCCCGCAACTCGGCCACTCGAAAACACCAGCGCATCCGGCGCGATTGACTCGCCCGCGGCGATCCGATCCCAGTCCGTTCGGTCGATCGCGACCTCCAGCCAGAGGGAGCCGTCCTGTTCGGGTTGTTCCGTCACGACAGCCCCTTCGGCGTACAGGCGGGCGCGGAGTCGCCCCTGATCCGGTTCGATCCGCAGCCATCCATGCAACTGCTCGCCGCTGAGACGCTCCGCCACCGCTTCGAGCAGCCGCTCGATGCCCTCGCCCGTGTGTGCGGACACACGCACACGGATCGGCTGACCCGCGGCATCCCGCTCGATGGCCGGGCCATTGCCCGCGGCCAGGTCGATCTTGTTGTACACCTCGAGAATCGGGACGTCCGCCGCGCCGATTTCCGCGAGCACCTGCTCCACATCGGCGACCCGGCGCTCACGCGTCTCGTCAGCTGCGTCGATGACATGCAGCAGCAGCGTCGCATCGCGGGTCTCTTCCAGCGTCGAGCGGAATGCCTCCACCAGCTCATGCGGCAGTTCACGGATGAAACCGACCGTGTCGGCGAGTACCGCGGGATGGCCAAACGGCAGCGGCAATTTGCGCAGCGTCGGATCAAGCGTCGCGAAGAGGCTGTCGGCCACATGGGCATCGGGCTCGGCCAGGCGCCGGAACAGGGTCGACTTGCCCGCATTGGTGTAACCGACCAGTGCGATCTGCGGGGATTCGGCCGCCTGCCGCGCCTGACGGCCCTGCTCGCGCTGGCGGTGCACCCGTTCAAGGCGCTTGCGGATCTGCTTGATCCGGCCATTGATGAGCCGGCGGTCCATCTCGAGCTGCGTCTCGCCGGGACCGCGCAGTCCGATCCCGCCTTTCTGGCGCTCCAGATGGGTCCATCCGCGCACGAGCCGCGTGGACAGGTGGGTCAACTGGGCGAGTTCCACCTGCAGCTTGCCGGCGAACGAACGTGCGCGCTGAGCAAAGATATCGAGGATCAGGCCCGTACGGTCGAGCACGCGACAGCCGAGCGCACGCTCCAGGTTGCGTTCCTGCCCCGGCGACAGGGCATGGTCCACAAGCACGAGGTCGGCTTCCCGGGCCTCCAGGTACTCACGGATCTCTTCGGCCTTGCCGGTACCGACGAAGAACTTCGGATCCGGCTTCATCCGGCTACCGACAATCTCGCCAACGACGTTGGCGCCGCTGGCGAGTGCCAGTTCCCGGAATTCCTGCACCGCCTCTTCGGACCACGTGCGGCCAATACCGATATGGACCACGATGGCCCGTTCGGTCTCGCTGCGGGGTCGCTCAAACAACGTACGGTGTCGGCCGAAGGCCAGGGGCCTGGCCGATCAACCCTCGGACTCGCCTTCGTCGCCCGGTGTATCCAGACGGACCGCGCGCGCAGGCACGATCGTTGAGATCGCGTGCTTGTAGACGAGCTGGCTGACCGAATTCTTGAGCAGCACCACGAACTGGTCGAATGACTCGACCTGGCCCTGCAATTTGATCCCGTTCACAAGAAAAATCGACACCGGGATCCGTTCTTTCCGGAGTTGATTGAGGAAGGGTTCTTGTAATGACTGCCCTTTTGCCATGAAGCGACTCTCCGCTGGAAGCGTGACGCCTTACCGACGAGCGGCCCGGTATCGTGTGGGTCCGCTGTGCGGCCCGGGCGCGATCACGATAAATTCAATGGGGAAAGTGCATCCGTGCCCATACCCTGGGCTCGAATACCGTCCCCCGTATTCATTCTAGCTGGCCGTGCACGGATACACTATGCGCGCAACCGAATTATCCGGCCTGATCAGGATGTGGGGGAGATCGAGCGCGGATTCAAGCCGAGCCGGCATGGATCCGGGGAATCCGCGGACGCGGACGGCGGCCGCCGGCGCCCCGGCTCAGGTATTCCCTGCCCGCAGCCGCTCGCGCGCGATATCGACGTTGCGTCGGGTCCCCTCGAGCCAGGGGTTGATCTCCAGCGCCCGCTGGAACGACTCGATCGCCGCACGGTAGCGTTCGAGCTGCATGTAGACCAGCCCGAGACCGGCCAGGGCGCCGAAATGACGTGGCTCCAGCGCGAGCGTGCGGCGGATGTCGGCGGCGGCACCCGCGTACCGACCACGCAGATAACGCGCCGTGGCCCGCTTGTTCCAGGCCTCGGCGTAGTCGGGTTGCGCCTCGATCACCGCGCTGAAACGGCGCTCCGCCTCGGCGTGTCGACCCGAGCGCATGGCGACGATGCCCTGCTCCATGGCGGCCGCCAGTCCCGGGTCGTCGATTTCCCGCCACAGCTCCCAGATCCGGTTGGTAACGCGCTCTCCTTCGGCCTGCTCTTCGACCGACTGAAGCCGCTCGAACAGCGCATCGAGCGCCGGATCGTCCTGATCCGCCCGGGCGCCAGACGGGGCCAATGCCATCATGGCCGCGATCAGGAGCACACCGAAGACGGACCGCATAGGTCCGACACTGATGTGGGCGTCTTGCCTGGTCATGGGTCAGCTCCCTCCGGGGCGGCGCCACTGATGCGCAGACGGGCCCGCAGGCGGCGCCAGACGGTCGGATCGACCGCGTCACGTGCGAGTGGGATCCGCACGGTGCGGGCGGGGCCGCGCAGTACGAGCAGGACCAGCCAGGGGGTCGACCAGGTGGAGCGATCCAGTGCCCATGCCGGACCTTCGGGATCACCGCAGCGCCAGTCGCCCTCGCCGCGCCACCACAGCCGCAGCCCGGGTTTCAGGCGCCGCAGATCGGCCCAGCAGCCGATGGCCGCGACCGGCACCGCCGCGATGGTCAGCGGGTGGTCCACGGCCAACACGACGCCCAGAGCGCCCGCGAGCCAGGCGGAGACCACTCCGGCTACCAGAACCCGCGAGCGACCGCGCTCAAAGGCCAGCGTCGCTTCGAATACGCTGGACGACACAATCGATCTCCGGATCGTCGGTTTCCGCCCGCGCGGTCAGCAGGGCGTAGATCTCGGGATCCTGGCGTTCGAGCAGACGCGCGAAACCGCGCTGCCCGGCTTCATCCAGCGCCGGATACCCGTGCTCGAGGAACCGGGACAGGAGCACGTCGAGTTCTTTCATCCCCCGACGGCACAGCCAGCGCAGACGCGACGTCCCGTTCATGGCGCGGCTCCCCTCGCCAGGGCCCATGCGAGCCCGGCTTCAGCCCCGGCGCTCGACCAGCAGCTTTTTCACCTCGCCGATCGCCTTCGCGGGGTTGAGGCCCTTGGGACACGAGTCCGCGCAGTTCATGATCGTGTGGCAGCGATACAGCTTGAACGGATCGTTCAGGGCATCGAGCCGCTCGCCGGTCGCCTCGTCGCGGGAATCCGCGATCCAGCGATAGGCGTTCAGCAGTGTGGCGGGGCCGAGGTATTTCTCCGGGTTCCACCAGTAGCTCGGGCAACTCGTGGAGCAGCAGGCGCAGAGGATGCACTCATACAGCCCGTCGAGCGCTTCACGCTCCTCCTTCGACTGCAGCCGCTCACGATCCGGCGGGGTCGGTGACTGCGTCTTGATCCACGGCTCCACCGACGCGTGCTGGGCATAGAAATGCGTCATGTCCGGCACGAGATCCTTGTGGACCTCCATGTGCGGCAGCGGATAGATATTCACGTCGCCTTTGTAGTCGTCGATCGAGCTGATACAGGCGAGCGTATTGCGCCCGTTCACGTTCATCGAGCAGGAACCGCAGATCCCCTCACGGCAAGATCGACGGAAAGTAAGCGTCGGGTCGATCTCGTTCTTGATGTGGATGATGGCGTCGAGCACCATCGGCCCGGTGCGATCGAGATCGATCTCGAACGTATCGATACGCGGATTGTCATCGGTATCGGGATCCCAGCGATAGATCCGGAATTTCCGCGTGCGCTGCGCGCCCTCCGGTGCCGGGAACGTCTTGCCCATCTCGATTTTGCTGTTCGCGGGAAGCGTGAACTGCGCCATCGTGCATGCCCCTTGAGTAGTCGAGCGGGCGCTGATCGTATGTCAGCTGCCCGGGTGCCGATCGTTCAGTAGACGCGCTGCTTCGGCGGGATGGTCTCCACCTCGTCGGTCAGCGTGTACATGTGGACCGGTCGATAATCGATTCGTGTGCCGCCGTTTTCGGGATCCACCCAGCACAGCGTGTGCTTCATCCAGTTGTCGTCATCGCGGTCCGCGTAGTCCTCACGGGCGTGGCCGCCCCGGCTTTCCTTGCGGTTGAGGGCGGAATCCACGGTCGTCACGGCACACCCGAGCAGGTTTTCCAGTTCCAGCGTCTCGACCAGATCCGTGTTCCAGATCAGGGACCGATCGGCCACCCGGACATCCGCGAACGCGCGGTAGATCTCGTTCATCTTCTCGCTGCCTTCGGCGAGCAGTTCCTCGGTACGGAACACGGCGGCATTGGCCTGCATCGTGGCCTGCATCCGGTCGCGCAGTTCCGAGGTCGAGGTGCCGCCATCGGCATGGCGCAGGCGATCGAAACGCTCGATGATCCAGTCGCTGGAGCCCTCGCGCAGTGGCCGCTGCGTCGCGCCAGGCTCGATCAACTCGGCGGCCCGGATCGCCGCGGCCCGACCGAAGACGACGATGTCCAGCAGCGAATTCGAGCCGAGGCGATTGGCACCGTGCACCGACACGCAGGCCGCCTCGCCGATGGCCATCAGACCCGGAACGACCGCGTCGGGATCGTCGCCGTCGAGCGTCACGACCTCGCCCCGGTAGTTCGTCTGGATGCCGCCCATGTTGTAGTGCACGGTCGGGATCACGGGGATCGGTTCTTTCGTGACGTCGACGCCGGCGAAGATCCGTGCCGATTCCGCGATGCCGGGCAGGCGCTCGTTGATCACCTCGGGCCCGAGGTGCTGCAGATTCAGGTGGATGTGGTCGCTGTTCGCGCCGACACCCCGGCCTTCGCGGATCTCGATCGTCATGGCGCGGCTGACCACGTCACGCGATGCGAGATCCTTGGCATTGGGTGCGTAGCGTTCCATGAAACGCTCACCCTCGGAGTTGGTCAGGTAGCCGCCCTCACCGCGTACGCCTTCGGTGATCAGGCAGCCGGCGCCGTAGATGCCCGTGGGATGGAACTGGACGAATTCCATGTCCTGCAGCGGCAGGCCCGCGCGCAGCACCATGCCGTTACCGTCGCCGGTACAGGTATGCGCCGACGTGCAGGAGAAGTACGAGCGCCCGTAACCGCCGGTCGCGAGCACGACCTGCTGGGCCCGGAACCGGTGCAGCGTCCCCGTGGCCAACTCCCACGCGACGATGCCACGGCACTCGCCGTCCTCCATGATCAGATCGAGCGCGAAGTACTCGATAAAGAACTCCGCTTTCTCCGCCAGCGAGCGCTGATACAGCGTATGCAGGATCGCGTGGCCGGTACGGTCGGCCGCGGCGCAGGTTCGCTGGGCGGTCCCCTTGCCGAAATGGGTGGTCATGCCACCGAACGGCCGCTGATAGATCGTGCCCTCGTCGGTGCGCGAGAACGGCACACCGGAATGCTCCAGCTCGATCACGGCCGGCACGGCCTCACGGCACATGTATTCGATGGCGTCCTGGTCACCGAGCCAGTCGGATCCCTTGACGGTGTCGTACATGTGCCACTGCCAGCTGTCCTCGCCCATATTGCCGAGCGCGGCGGACATGCCGCCCTGTGCGGCGACCGTATGGCTGCGCGTGGGGAAGACCTTGGTCACGCAGGCGGTGCTGAGGCCTTTCTCGGCCATGCCGAGCGTGGCGCGCAGGCCGGCGCCGCCGGCGCCCACAACGACGACATCGTAGGTGTGATCGACGATGGTGTAGTCGGCGGTCATGCAGTCAGACTCCCAGGGCGATTCGGAGCACGGCGAGTATGCCGGCAAGGGCGAGAATCACGGACGCGAACTGCACCAGCAGAAGGACCGTGATCTTTTTCCATTCGGTGGCGATGTAGTCTTCGATTACGACCTGGAGGCCGAGCATGCCGTGCCAGAGACCGACCGACAGCACGAGGATCATCAGGCCGGCGTTGACTGGATGCGCCAGCCAGCCCATGACCGTGTAGTAATCGGCCGTGCCCAGCAGGGCCACGGAGAAACCGAACCACAGCAGCAGGGGCACAAGGGCGATCGCGGTCAGGCGCTGCTTCCACCAGTGTTCGACGCCCTCTTTTGCTGAACCCAGTCCGCGCGCGGCGGCAAGCGGTGTACGCAGACTCATGCCATCAACCTCCGGAGACCGTATACGCCACCGTCCAGGTGACGAGCGTGAGAACGACCGCCACCACGATGATCGCGTACGAAGTCCGGCGCGCGGTCTGCAGTTCATATCCGTAGCCGGCATCCCAGAACAGGTGCCGGACACCGGCGCACATGTGGTAGTACAGGGCAAGCGTGAACCCGAACAGGACGATCTGGCCGAGCCAGTGCGCCCCCATCGAGTACATCGCGCCGAAGGCCTGTGATCCGGAAGCGGCCGCGATCAGGTAGGCCACGACGAGCACGGCGCCGAGCGCGAGAACCACGCCCGTGATCCGGTGCGTAATGGAAAGGATGGCGTTGAGCGGCAGGCGGTAGATCTGCAGGTGTGGCGACAGCGGTTTTGCGCGTCCAGCCATGTTGAGTTCCCCTTCCACGACAAGGGCCCGGCAACCGTCGGAGCGCTCCGCGGCCGCATGGGCGACATTTCAGAAATCCGTGCAGCGTCCGTTACGCTCCCAGTCACCGTACCGGGTCGGCTCCAGTCCCTTTGGACCACCGCTTTCCCGGGGTTGACGCCTGCCATCGGTCTGGTCGCCCGAATCGGTACGACCGTCCGGCGTACCCGGCGACCGGCTTGTATCGTTTTCGGCGGGTTTGCGGGATTCGGATTCGGTCACGTCAAAGGATCCTGAGCGCGTAGGCGGTTCATTGTTGACGTTTGCATCGCCTTTGTCAAAACACTCCGCCTTACAAGCCGCCGTAAATAGCATGATTATCTGCCCGGTATATATTTAAACGAATTTCCGACGGTCAAGTAGCCATCTGGAGCGGTAATTCGTTTCCCGCTGGCCATTCGCCGTAAGATGATCATGACACGCTACAATGGGTATCCCGATTCGATTCGATATTGACCACCGTTTCCACGGATACGGTACAGACGAATCGACGCGCTACCCGAAACAGATGCAGGAGTGCAGCGATGTCCGCGACGGTTTCCACTCCCCTTCCCGGCCACGGTCCCCAAAGCGGACAGGACCGGGACGACCAGAGCATGGCGATCACGGATGGCAGCATCCGCAGCCGGCTCGACGATCGGGGTCTGTTATCGCTCCAGGGCGGCGACGCCGCGACATTCCTGCACGGTCAGTTGAGCACGGATGTTCTCGGGCTTACGGCCGGCGAATCGCGCCTGACGTCATACTCCGATGCGCGCGGCCGACTGCTGATGGTCGGGCGACTCTACGCGGAGCCCGACCGCTTCCTCCTGGAGATCCCCGACGACCGGATCGAAGCGGTTCGTCAGCAACTCGCCAAGTACGTGCTGCGGGCGGATGTCCGCATCGAAGATGTCTCGGATGCACTCGCACACTGCGCGGTGGCCGGTCACAGCGCGGCCATCGCTCTGGGTGCCGTGGTCGAGTCCCTGCCCACCGAACCGGGGCAGTCCGCGATCACGGATGCGGGGGCATGCATCGTGTGCCTCGCCGGTCCGCGTCCGCGCTGGCAGATCCACGGCGAACCGGAAGCGGTGAACGCCGTCTGGGATCAACTCGCCGGGCATGCGATCGAAGTGGACAGCGCCCAATGGCGATTGCTGGATATCGAGGCGGGCATCCCCAGCGTGCACGAGGCCACGGCGGGCCACTTCGTCGCCCAGATGCTCAATCTCGACCGCCTCGGCGCGGTCGACTTCCGCAAGGGGTGTTACCCCGGCCAGGAGGTGATCGCGCGCACACACTATCTCGGTCGCATCAAACGCCGCATGCAGTTGCTCCAGCTCGGCGCTGGCACGTCGCCTCCCGAACCCGGTGCGGTCGTCGAACACGATGGCAAAAAGGTGGGCGAGGTCGTCGAGGCCGCACCATTGCCGGCGGATGGCAGTCTCCTGCTGGCGGTCATCCACCGCGAGGCGGGCGAGCCGCTGACGATCGAGGGCCACACGGCTGAGCGCCGGGCGCTGCCGTACAGCGTCGAAGACGAGGCGGCGTGAATTGAAACGCGTTTACAGCGCGGAAAACGCGTTCGACGCGCAGATCATCCGTGACCACCTGGAACACCAGGGGATCACGGCGACGGTGCACGGCAACATGCTGACCGGGGCGATCGGTGAACTGCCGATGGACACCCGGCCGACGGTGTGGATCGAGGATCCGGACCTCTACGAGCGCGCCCGCGACCTGATTGCTCAATTCGAGCGGGCCCGCCCGGAGGGGGAACAGTGGATCTGCCGCCACTGCCGCGAGATCAACGAGCCGGCGTTCGAGATCTGCTGGGCCTGCGGGCGGGATCGCGAGACCTGACCAGGGGCCGCCTGCCGCCGTCACACGTAGGTCGGACTTACGCGGTCCAGTGCGCTGGAATCGGCCGAGGGTATCACCGCGCAATGCCGGCATTCCCCGGCGGCGGACGGCGGTGCACACACTGAACGCGCGGTAGCGCCGGGCAAGGCCGGCCTACGATCTGTAGCCTTGGCCCTTGGCCCTTGGCCCTTGGCCCTAGCCCCTACGCCCTTCGCCTCACCCGCATTGCTCATCGATCTGGCGGCGGCGTTCGGCCACGCGCTGCTGCCGTTCCTCCTCCGAGAGACGGCGGACATTACCCTCCTCGTCCGGGACGAGCAGGCGCCGGTTCTCGGTCAGCTTCTGCAGGGATGCGCGCAGGTCCGCACAGCGCTGCTGGCGCCGCTCACGCTCCGCCGCGTTCTCTTGTGCCTGTTGCTCGGCTTCCCGGCGTTGTTCGCGCTGGGCCTCGAGTCGCTCGCCGGTCTCCTCCATCTCCTCGCGTTCCCGCGCTATCTCTTCATCCGGCGGGGTGTCGACGCCGACGCGGTCGGCATCGCCGGACGGCGGCGGCTGCTGCGAATAATGGGTCACGCCCTCCTCGTCCACCCACTTGTAGATCTCGGCCGCCTGCAGGGGTGCGGCAAGCGCGAGCCCGAGGGCGAGCCCCCAAAGCGCGGGTGTTTTCGCAACCGTCATCCTCATCCCCACTCCCATGCCGTTTCGACGCGCGCTCCTCAGTCGTCCGCCGCGCTGTCTGGAAATCGGCCTTCAGATTATCACCGTATCGGCCCGGGCCATCATTCATTCGCCTCCATCCCGAGGAAACGCGCGACCTCCGCACGAATCGCCGGGAATGGATCCGGTTCGCTGTCGAACCACTGGACATCACGCATGCCGCGCAGCCAGGTAAGCTGGCGTTTGGCCAGCTGACGTGTCGCGATGATGCCGCGCTCACGCAACGCCCGCTCATCGAGTTCGCCGTCCAGGTACTGCCAGACCTGACGATACCCGACCGCCCGCATCGACGGCAGGTCCCGATGAAGCCCCGGGCGTTCGCGCAGCGCGGCGACCTCCGCGACCAGACCGGCGGCGAGCATGGCATCAAAGCGTTCGGCGATGCGCGCATGCAGACGCTCCCGGTCGCCTGGCGCGACGGCGAGCTGGAGGATCCGGTCCGCAAGCGCCTGGGCGCTCTGTTCCCCCTGGAAGGCGCTGATCGGGCGGCCCGTGATGCGGTGGACTTCGAGTGCGCGCTGGATCCGCTGCGGATCGTTCGGATGGATACGCTCGGCGGCATCGGGGTCCAGCGCGCGCAACTCATCATGGAGTGCTGCGAGACCCCGTTCCCCGGCCTCACGATCCAGCGCCGCACGGACCTGCGCATCGGCCGGGGGCATGGGACCGATCCCCTCGGCCAGGGCCCGGAAATAGAGCATGGTCCCGCCCACGAGCAACGGGATCCGGCCGCGCTCGCGGATCGCGGCCATGGCACCCATCGCATCCTCGCGGAAGCGGCCGGCCGAGTACGGCTCTTCGGGATCCAGAATGTCGACCAGGTGATGCGGGACGCGCGCCCGCTCATCGGGCCCGGGCTTGGCCGTGCCGATATCGAGGCCGCGGTAGACGACCGCCGAATCGACACTGATGATTTCCAGCGGGAAGGCCTCGGCGAGATGCAGGGCGACGTCGGTCTTGCCGGAGGCCGTCGGCCCCATCAGGAAGATGGCAGACGGCCGCCCGGTGGCTTCCCTGACCGTCATCGCCCGCGCAGGAAGAGCCGGTCGAGATCCTGCATGCCGAGCTGAATCCAGGTCGGGCGACCGTGGTTGCACTGATCCGCCCGCTCGGTCCGTTCCATCGCGCGCAGCAGGCCGTCCATCTCCTCCCGGGTCAGCGTGCGCCCGGCACGCACCGAGCCGTGACAGGCCATGGTCGAGAGCACGCCGTTGATCGCTTCTTGCAGCCGCTCGCTGCTGCCGAGCGTCTGCAGATCCGCGAGTACGTCGCGCACGAGGGCCTCGATGTCGCCATCCGCGAGCAGGGTCGGAACACAGCGCACGGTCAGGCGCTCCGGGCCCGCGCGGTCCACCTCGAAACCGAGCGACGCGAAGGCCTCCCCGTGCGCCTCCGCCGCATCGGCCTCGCCGCGGCTGACGGCCATGTCGTGCGGAACCAGCAGCGGCTGACTGCGGATCCGGCCGCTGGCATGGCCGCTCTTGAGCCGTTCATACGTCACACGCTCATGGGCGGCGTGCATATCGACCAGGACCAGGCCCTGTTCGTTCTCCGCGACGATATAGACATCGCGGATCTGGGCCCTGGCGAAGCCCAGCGGTGGGGGGGTCTCCGCCCGGGCTTCAGCCGCATCGACACCGGCCTCCGCCGATGGGGCGGCGACCGCCGCGTCCGCCGCCGCGCCACTGGTGGGGTGGAGTGCGGCATAGCCCGCCATCTGCTCGGAAACCGGCAACGCCATGCGGTTCTGGCGCGACGGCATGGGCCGATGATCACCTGCCTCCGATCCGGAGACCAGGCTCGCGGCCGCCTTCGGGGACGGGGCGTCCGCGCGTTCCCCGCGCGGGGTCTGAAGCGCCTCCTCGACCGTGCGGCGGAGGAATTCATGCACCAGCCGGCTCTCGCGGAACCGGACCTCCTGCTTGGCGGGATGGACATTCACGTCCACCTGGGCCGGATCGATGGCGAGGTAGAGCGCGAACGCGGGCTGGCGTCCGTGATACAGCACGTCCGCATAGGCCTGGCGCACCGCGTGGGTCACCAGGCGATCGCGGATCGCGCGACCATTGACGAAGAACTCCTGCAGATCGGCCTGGCTGCGCGAGAACGTCGGCTGCGCGATCCAGCCCGACAGCTGCAGACCGGCGCCGGCATGATCGATCCGCAGGGCGTGTTCCACGAACCCGGTGCCGAAGGCCGCGCCGATGCGCCGCTCGAGTTCGGTCGCCTCCACCGCCGCGGGCCAGTGACCGGTCGGCTTGCCGTTGTGCGTCAGGCGGAAGTCGACATCGAACCGCCCCAGCGCGAGCCGCCGCAGGGTCTTTTCGATGTGCCCGTACTCGGTACGCTCCGTGCGCAGGAAACGGCGCCGCGCGGGGACGTTGTGGAACAGGTCGCGCACCTCGACGGTGGTCCCCGTCGGGTGCGCCGCGGGTGCGGTCTGTCCGTCCTCCTCGATCGCCGTGGCGTGATCGGCATCCGCCGTGGCCGAGGTGATGCGCAGACGGGCGACCGAGGCGATGCTCGGCAGCGCCTCGCCGCGGAAGCCGAGACTGGCGACATGTTCCAGATCGTCGAGTGAGGCGATCTTGCTGGTCGCGTGGCTCGCGAGCGCCAGCGGCAGTTCGGCGGCCGGGATACCGCCGCCGTCGTCGCGCACGCGGATCAGGCGGGTGCCGCCCTGCTCCACTTCAACGGCGATGCGCCGCGCGCCGGCATCAAGCGCGTTCTCGACCAGTTCTTTGACGACGGACGCGGGCCGCTCGACGACCTCGCCGGCAGCGATCTGGTTGACCAGTGATTCGGGGAGGGCCTGAATGGGCATGGGCGCATGGTACTGCGCCGGGTGGTCTGGAGGCCATGGTATCGGACGCGGAACAGGCCAGGCCCGTAGCCGGGCCCCTGGCGGGGTCAGTGGTTCTGGGCGTAGAACCGGGTACCGCGTGGCGCGGCGGTCTCGAAGTAGGCCTTGATCCCGTCGCGCATCGCCCGCGCCAGTTTCTGCTGGTGGGCGCTGGAGCGCAGATTGCGGGCCTCTTGCGGATTCGAGATGAAGGCGGTTTCGACCAGCAGCGACGGGACATCGGGCGCCTTGAGGACCACGAAGCCGGCCTGCTGGACGGAGTGCTTGTGCAGTCGATTGACGCTGCCCAATTGATCCAGGATGTGCTCGCCGGCGGTCAGGCTGGACTCGATCGTGGCCCGCTGCGACAGATCCAGCAGCACCGATGCGACCATCTCGTCCTTGCCTTCGAGTGATACGCCGCCGAGCAGATCGGCGGAGTTCTCACGGTTCGCGATCCATTTCGCGGCCTCCGAACTGGCCCCGTTCGTCGACAGCGCATACACCGAAGACCCGCGTGCACGCGCATCCCGGAAGGCATCGGCATGCAGCGATATGAACAGATCCGCGTCCGCCTCGCGCGCCCGGCGCATACGCTCGCGCAGGGGCAGATAGACATCGCTGTTGCGCGTCATGACCGGTTTGAATCCGGGCGTCTGTTCCAGCAGGTCGTTGAGACGCCGGGCGATCTGCAGGACCACCAGTTTCTCGTTGACGCCGCCGTGACCGACTGCACCGGGGTCATGCCCACCATGACCGGGATCGATCGCGATGACGAGATCGCGCGGCTCGTCGGCCTTCGGCTGGTTGCTCTCCCCCCCGGAGCCGGCGGCCCTCGCCTTCCCGCCGACCACGTCCACGACCAGGCGGTGACCGTAATCGGCGGCGGGCGCGAGCACGAAGCTCTTCGGGCGCGCCGATTCGGTCAGGTCGAGCACGACGCGCAGATCGTCGCCGTTGCGCGTGGCGCTGCGGATACGGCGAATCAGATCGGAATCGGGAACGGCCTCGCGCAGATCCGTATCGACACTCACGTCCTCGATATCGATGACGATTCGACTGGGATTCTCGAGGGTGAATATCTGGTGCTCGACCGGACCGCCGACATCAAACACCAGCCGTGACCGATCCTTGTCCGCGGCGGTTCGCAGACCGGTGATCCGGGTCGAATCGGCACTCGCGATACCGGACAGAAGCATGCCGAACACGCCCACCAGCAACAGCGGCAGA
Source organism: Halofilum ochraceum (assembly GCF_001614315.2). Lineage (NCBI taxonomy): Bacteria > Pseudomonadati > Pseudomonadota > Gammaproteobacteria > Chromatiales > Ectothiorhodospiraceae > Halofilum > Halofilum ochraceum. The sequence goes on along the minus strand of NZ_LVEG02000008.1, from coordinate 119,882 downwards.
GCCCGAAGACACGGTCCACGATCACGGGTTGTATGCGGGCGTCTGGCCATCTGCGGGTGCTTCAAGGCTTACGCGACAGACACAAGTTTGACCAAAATCGGACTGAGGTCAAGCAATTTTCGAGTCTGTGCAGTCAGATACGCGTACATTCTCAACCACCACTGAACCTACGCCGGGGTTGCCAGCGCGTCCGGGAGGCCCGTAACGCGCCGCCCCGTGCCATCGAAGGCGATCCGGATCACGTAATCCGGCGCCGGCAGCCGGTCGGCACCGCGCTCGGCCCATTCCACCAGCCAGATGGCATCCGCCGCCGCGAGATCACGAATCCCGAGGAACTCGAGTTCATCCGGATCCGCTATGCGGTAGAGGTCCAGGTGGTGGACGTCGAAGGTCTCGAACGGATAGCTCTCGACGAGCGTATAGGTCGGGCTGCGTACTGCCCCCGTGTATCCGAGTCCCTGCAGAAATGCGCGCGCGAGCGTCGTCTTGCCGGCACCGAGTGTCCCCTCCAGGAAAATCACCGCAGGCGCCGCCACCGCCCCGGCGAGCTCGTGGCCAAGCGCCGCCATGCCCGCTTCATCCGCTACGCTTCGATCCGCCATCCGCGATCCCACCGTGCGCCATGCCGCCCACGTCCCGTCAGGTGTGTCGCCATCGCCGCCACGTTCTCCGCGAGTTCGGACGGTAGCGGGGGCCCGGCGGACAGATCCCTCGTGCGCATGACAGCCGCCGCATGCAGCCACACGCCCGTGCAGGCGGCGTCATGGCCGGACAGACCCTGCGAGAGCAATCCGGCGATCAGGCCACTGAGGACATCGCCGGTCCCGCCGACGCCGAGTTCCGGACGCGCCCCGGGCAGCAGGGCCGTGCCCTGTCCAGCCGTTCCGACCAGCGTCCCGGCGCCCTTGAGCACGACCGTGCAACCGTACCGATCAAGCAGCCCTTCGAGCGCAGCAAACCGGTCCGCCTGGACCGCCCCGGTTTCCATCCCGAGCAGGCGGCCGGCCTCGCCCGGATGGGGCGTGATGATCGTCGGCGTCGGGGCCTTCCCGGGCTCCGCAGCGGCGATATTGAGGGCATCCGCATCGAGAAGCAGCCGCTCCGGGGCGGCCTGCCGGATCGCCGCCAGTGCGGCACGCCCCCAGTCACCGGCCCCCAGCCCAGGGCCTGCGACGACGACATCGGCCGCCTCGATCAGCGCCGGCAGTTCGCTGGCCGGATCCTCGACACCCCGGGCCATCAGCTCGGGCCGTGCCGCGGCGAGCGCCGGTGCATGCGCCGCGCGGGTGGCCACCGTGATCAGTCCGGCACCGGCGCGCAGGGCCGCCTCGGCGGCCAACCGGACCGCTCCGGCATAACCGCAGTCGCCACCGACCACCAGTACCCGCCCCCGGTCCCCCTTGTGCGCGGCCGGTCGGTGACGCGGCAGCATGCGCGCCACGGTGTCCCGGCCGATGACCTCGATGGCGGGATCCTCGTCGGCATAAATGGCCGCCGGCACATCCAGGTCATCGCTGAACACGGCACCGGTCCAGTCGGGGCCCGCGGCGGTGAACAGGCCGCGCTTGTGACCGATGAACGTGACGGTCGCCTGCGCGCGCACGGCGATGCCCATCACGGCGCCGGTATCGGCCTGCAGGCCACTGGGAATATCGAGCGCGAGGACCGGTACGGCGACCCCATTGATGGCCTCGATGGCCGTACCGATTGCCCCGCGTACGGGTCGATCGAGACCGGTGCCGAGCAACGCATCGACGATCACGTCGGCCTCCGCCGGATCGATCGCGTCGAGCGCGGCGGACGCGCCACCGGCGTCGACCCAGGCCCGCCACGCCTCGCCGGCCGCACCTTTGAGGCGGTCGGGATCCCCGGCCAGGGCGAGATCGACCGTGAATCCGGCCTCGCGTGCGAGCCGCGCGACCACCAGACCGTCGCCGCCGTTGTTGCCGCCACCGCAATACACCGCGATCCGGCGGGCCCGCGGCCAGCGCAGGCGCAACAGGCGGAAGGCGGCCCGGCCGGCCCGGACCATCAGGTCGTAGCCGCGGATACCGTGATCCTCGATCGCGCGCCGATCGAGTTCCCGCACCCCTTCGGCGGTATAAAGGCGATCAGACTCGATCCTCATGACGCCACCCCGCTCACCGCAGGTCGGGTACCAGGGCTTCGCTCTTCAGCGTCTGCGCGATCGTGGCGCCGACGCGGTCCGAGAAGCGCTGGAACAGATCCTTGCGCGGCGTGTAATCGACCGTACGCTCGGCGCCGACGATCTCGCGCGCCACCTGCGAGGGGCTGGCGAGATCATCCACCAGGCCGTTATCGACCGCCTCCTGGCCGGTCCAGATCAGCCCGGAAAACAGTTCATCCGGCGGATTCTCGCCGAGGCGATCTCCGCGGCCTTTCTTCACCGCCGTAATGAACTGCTCGTGGATACGATTGACGGTATTCTGGATGTGGGCGACCTGCTCCTGGTCCTGTGGCAGAAACGGGTCCATCAGGGCCTTGTTCTCACCGGCGGTAATCAGGCGGCGGTCGACCCCCACCTTGTCCATCGCCTCGACGAAACCGAAGCCGCCGAAACGCACGCCGATCGAGCCGACCAGACTGGCCCGGTTGGCGAAGATCCGGTCGGCCGCCGCGGCGATGTAGTAGCCGCCGGAAGCGGCCAGATCCGTCGTGACCGCGTACAGCGGCGTATCCGGATACTGCTCGCGCAGGCGCATCATCTCGTCGTAGATCAGACCCGCCTGGACCGGGCTGCCCCCGGGACTGTTGATGTGCACGAGCACGCCGCGCGTGCCGCTGGCCGCGAAGGCGTCGCGCAGCCCCTGGTTCACGCGCTCCGCGCTGGCATCGCTCTCCGCCGCGATCATGCCTTCAACGCGGACCACGGCGGTGTGCGTACCGGCGGACGGGGCGGCGGCCCCTGTCAGCGTCGACACATTGAGCGCGGCAAACAGCAGCGCGAACAGATACAGCAGGACCAGCAGTTTGATCAGAATGCCCCAGCGCCGCGAACGCCGCTGTTCCACCAGCCCGGCCGCTGCCAGCCGTGCCAGGGTATCGCGTTCCCAGCGTCCGTCACCGCCGCGCGGGAGGTCCTCGTCCGTTTCCGCCATGTTGCAAAGTCTCCGTTGAACGGAATTCAGGGTTCGCCCGGTCCGTGCACGCAATGCTCGAACTGGCGCAGACGTTCCGGCAGGTGTTCGATTCGTTCCAGCACGGCCAGCGGTTCCGCCTGCCAGAGGCGCTCGGCCGCGTGTACGCCCCAGGCGACGCCGAGTGCGGGCACGCCCGCGCGTGCGGCCATCTCCAGATCGAACAGGGTATCACCCACCAGGAGTGTCGCATCCGGCCCGACGCCGCACAGGGCCATGATTTCCTGCAGCATGTGGGGATCCGGTTTCGACGGGGATTCGTCGACCGTGCGGCTGGCCACGAAACGGCCACTGATGCCGGCGCGTTCGAGATCCCGCTGCAGGCCGGAGCGGCTCTTGCCGGTGGCGACCGCAAGCATCCGGCGCTCGGCTTCGAGCGTTCCCAGTACCGACTCGACACCGGGAAACAGATCCGCCGGGCGGTCGGCGACCGCACGCACGAACGCATCGCGGTACGTCGCGGCCAACCGGGCATGGCGCTCCGCGGGCTCTTCCGGGTAAAGCGCCTTGATCGCCTCCCCCATACCGAGCCCGATGATCTCCCGGATCTCGGCCCCGGAGCGTGGCGGCAACCCCGCGGCGCCGGTCGCCGCCTGGACCGACTCGACGATGCGGGCGGCGGAATCCATCAGTGTGCCGTCCCAGTCGAAGACCACCAGCTCGATCCGCTTCATATCACTGCGGTCCGCCAGCGAGCGTGCGGAACTCGTCGGGCAGCGGGCTCTCGACGGTGACCCGCCCCGCGGCCCCGGTGAAGGCCAGCCGCCAGGCGTGGAGATACAACCGCGGCGCCTTGCGCCCGAGCGCGGCGCGGGCCGCCGACGCGTCACCGTACTTCGAGTCCCCGAGCACCGGGTGGCCGAGCGTAGCGGCGTGCACGCGGATCTGGTGCGTGCGCCCGGTCTCGATCACGACCTCGGCGAGCGTCAGCCGATCCGATCCGCCGAGCCGGCGAAAGTGGCTGCGGGCGGACTTGCCGGTGGCATCCGGGCGGACCATTCGCTCCCCCGAGGAGAGCACATCGCGCCGCAGCGCGAGATCGACGGTGGTCTCGGGCCCCGCCCAGTGCCCGATCAGCAGGGCCGCATAGGTCTTCTCAAAACCACCCTCGCGCAGTTCCTGCTGCAATGCGCGCAGCGCCGGCCGGCCCCGGGCCAGGAGCAGACAACCGGAGGTGTCGCGATCGAGGCGGTGCACCAGCTCCAGCCCGCCGAGGTCCGGGCGCAGCTCGCGCATGCCATCGATCACGCCGGCGGCGAGACCGCTGCCCGCGTGCACGGCGAGCCCCGGCGGCTTGTCGATGACGAGGCAGCGCTCATCCTCGTACAGAACCGAATCGCGCAGCCGCTCGAGCGCGGCGGGCGGCAGCCGGCCATCCGGATGGCGGTCGGTACGCACGGGTGGGAGACGTACGCGGTCGCCTTCCTGCAGCCGGTACGCGGGTTTCACGCGCCCGCCGTTGACACGGACTTCGCCCTTGCGCAGCAGCCGGTACACCCGGGTCCGCGGGACGCCGCGCAGGACACGCAGCAGATAATTGTCGATCCGCTGCCCGGCGTCGTCGGCGCCCGCCTGTTCGGTCCGGGCGCCCTGCCCGGTCTCGCCGGCGCTCACGGCCGCCCGCGCGCGGATTGCGGGTGCGTGGGGTTACTGCTATATTGCGTTCGCGTTTTTTGCCCGCAATTCAAACGGATGCACATCCCCGGTTTCCTGTTGCGTACGGGTGGTCGTGGGTCGGCGCAAAGACGTGATTCACCGGCGGAGGGCGCATGGGCGCAGGTCCGACCGGAACGGGATTGTACCGACCACGCCGGGTTCGAGGAACGGCCGGCGGGTTGGATTGGCGGTTCCAGGGCGGCGGGTGCGGCGAAATCGAACCGCGCGCCGCCACCGATTTGCAGACGGCGCATCCGGCCAGTTGCCGCGACAGCGCCCGGCCGGGACGACAGGCCGTCCCCGCCACGGAACGAAAACGGGCATGCCGCCTGCGGGCGACATGCGGACAATGAATCATAACGCGCGCGCACGCCGGCGGAACTCTCCCGCGGACCATCGTCTCGCCGTGATCGAACCGATCGACGCCGAGCGCCAGCGCGACACCTCGCCGTGTCCGCGCCGGGCTGTTCCCTGCCCCGCGCCGCGTTCAACCGAACGGGTCCAACATGAAACGTATGCTGATCAACGCAACTCAGCCGGAGGAGTTGCGTGTCGCGATCGTCGACGGCCAGCGCCTCGAAAATCTGGATATCGAGCACGGCGCGCGCGAACAGAAGAAGTCCAACGTCTACAAGGGTGTCATCACCCGCATCGAACCCAGCCTCGAAGCGGCGTTTGTCGATTTCGGCGCCGATCGCCACGGTTTCCTGCCGTTCAAGGAGATCGCGCGCGAGTATCTCGCCGACGCGAAGTCCGAGGGGAAAGCGGCCGTCCGCGAAGCGCTGAAGGACGGCCAGGAGATCGTCGTACAGGTCGAGAAGGAAGAGCGCGGCAACAAGGGCGCCGCCCTGACCACGTACATCAGCCTCGCCGGACGCTATCTCGTGCTGATGCCGAACAATCCCCGCGCCGGCGGCGTCTCGCGCCGCATCGAGGGTGAGGACCGCAGCGAGGTCCGCGAGGCCATCAGCCAGCTGGAGGTGCCCGAGGGCATGGGCACCATCGTGCGCACCGCGGGCGTCGGCCGCACGGCCGAGGAGCTCCAGTGGGACCTCGATTACCAGGTGGACATCTGGAAATCGATCCGCAAGGCCGGCGACACCCGGAAAGCCCCCTTCCTGATCTACCAGGAAAGCAACGTCATCATCCGGGCGCTGCGCGACTATTTCCGCAACGACATCGGCATCATCCAGGTCGACGAGCCGCGGATTTACGAGCAGGCGCGGCAGTTCATCGAACAGACCATGCCGCACAACCTCGGCAAGCTGAAGCTGTACGAGGATAACGTCCCCCTGTTCTCCCGGTTCCAGATCGAACACCAGATCGAAACCGCCTTCGAACGGGAGGTGACCCTGCCGGCCGGCGGCGCGCTGGTGATCGATCACACCGAGGCCCTGATCTCGATCGACATCAACTCGGCACGCTCGACCAAGGGCTCCGACATCGAGGACACCGCGTTCCACACCAATCTGGAGGCGGCGGACGAGATCGCGCGCCAGCTCCGTCTGCGCGATATCGGCGGCCTGATCGTCGTCGATTTCATCGACATGATGAGCAACAAACATCAACGCGAGGTCGAAAACCGGCTGCGCGAGGCCGTGAAAATGGACCGCGCCCGCGTGCAGATCGGGCGGATTTCCCGCTTCGGCCTGCTGGAGATGTCGCGCCAGCGGCTGCAGCCGTCACTGGGTGAATCGGCGTCGAGTTCCTGCCCGCGGTGCCTGGGGCATGGCACGATCCGCAGCCTGGGTTCACTCTCGCTGACGATCCTGCGCGTGCTCGGCGAAGAGGCCATGAAGGATGGCACCGACCGCGTCGTCACGAAGGTACCGGTTCAGGTCGCCACCTACCTGCTCAACGAGAAACGCGAACAGTTGACGCAGATCGAGGAGCGAAACCGCGTCCATCTGCTGATCATTCCCGATCCGAGCCTGGAAACGCCGCATTACAACATCGAGCGTGTCCGGTCATCGGATAATGAGCACGAATCGCACAGCCGGCGGAGCTACGAACTCGCTGGCGAAGCGGCGGACGCGAACGTGCTGCCGCCGGCCGAGGAAGAACGCAAGCCCCCGGAAGAACCGGCGGTCCGGGCCGTTTCGCCAAGCGGTCCCGCACCGGCCCCTGCCGCCCGCCGCGAGGCCGCGGCGCCCGAGGCGTCCGAGGCGCAACCGGCACCGGCGCAGCAGCAGGCAGCCGCCGCGCCGCGGCGCCCCGGCCTGCTCGCGCGCCTGACGCGTGCGATTCTGCCATCGGCGGAACAGCCGGCGGCCCCCGTCGCCGATACCGCCACGCAGGAGCAGCCGAGCCAGGATTCCAAAGCGGCGGATACGTCCGGCCAGGGGGAGCAGTCACGCTCCGGAGGCAACCGCAATCAGTCGCGTTCGGGCTCCGGTAGTGGTCAGCGGCGCGGTGGCCGCAACCGCCGCGGAGGCGGAGGCGGGAACGGCGACTCGAAATCCGAGCGCCGCAGCGGTGACGCCGACCGTCGCCGGGGCACAGACAATGAGGGCCCGCGCGCTGACAGTTCAAAACAGCAGGAAGGTAGCCGTAAAGAAAACCGCAGCGGCGCCGGCGACCGCCGCCGTAAGGATGCCGGCGGCAAGACCGGCAACCAGAGCGACAAGGAGGCCACCGAAGAAAAGAAGAGTGCAGGGCCGCGCGGCGATGGTCGTCAGCGTGCAGAAGAGTCCACCGCTGTCAACGCGAGCGGAGACTCGGCAGCAGAAAAGGATACGACGGACGTAAGCAACGCATCCGGCGAGACGGGCACCGACAGCGGGCAACAGGAGGGTTCGGGCAGCGGCAAGTCGCGGTCGCGCGGCCGTTCCCGGCGTGGCGGCCGTCGCCGCCGCGGTGGGCGCCGGAACAGTGGTTCCAGCGCCGCAACCACCGAGAGCGCGACGAGTGGCGAAGACCAGTCCGGCTCCAAGCCCGCCACCAGCGACGCCGCGGAGAAGGACACGCAGACTGCGGCTGGCGACGCCGGCTCCCGGAAAGCGAACCAGGACGATGCGCCGGATGCCAGCGACGATTCCAGGGCCAAAGGGTCCCGGAACAGTGGCTCCGGAACCAGTGCATCCGGTAACGCTGCATCCGGTAAAGCCGACATCGGCAGCGACACGAAACCGACTCCGGAATCCGCACGTTCGGATACGCCGAGCGAAGCCGCCTCATCGGGCGCGAAGTCGAGCCGCGAATCCGCCGCGACAGAGCAGCCGCCCAGCGCCGACCGATCGAAACGCGGCCCCGACACGGGCCACGCCGACCGCGACACGCAGAGCACGAACCGAGGCGAAAAGGAGTCGAACGACGATCGACCGAAGCGTCCGGAACAGATGGACGCGGGGTCGGGCGTCAACGACACGCCATCGGCCGCTGCCGCGCCGGAAGCCGCCGCGGGTTCTCCGTCCACGGATACGGCCGACCCGGCAACCGGGAAACGGGAGTCGGTGAAGGAACCGGCGAAGCCCGGGGCGAGCGCGGATAGCGCGGGCGCGCAATCCGGCGCCGCGGGTCCCGCGTCCAGTGAAACGTCATCGGGAAGCGACACGTCTGCAGGCGGCAATGACAGCGCCGACGACGCGACTGTCTCTGCCCGGCAGCCGAGCCAACTCGGTACACGCGTACGCTCGCTCGCCGACCCGGCGGCTGCGGACAAGCCGGCCACCCCGGATACGCACGAGGCATCCGACAAAGAGCGATCGAACGCGGACAAAGCCGGGGAAGATCACTCGCCGGACAAACCCGTGTCCGGCACCGGAACGGACGAGAAATAGCATCTTCGGCGGCGCCCGCCCGGGCGCCGCCGGACCACCCTCCAACCCGCCTCCGCGCCGCCGCGTTCTCCCACGGCGATCATTATTCCCGCCTCGCCCGCCTCGGAACGTCTCCGGATACGCAAGCAGGAACCGCGTTCACATGCTAGAGTCGAAATACCTTTCACCGCCGACGTCATCGGCCAACTGGGCGCTCAATGAAGAAGAATGTATTCGTTATCGGACTGAATGAATTCAACCTCAACATGCTCCGCCATCTGCGCGGCGCCGACGAGATCGAATTTCACGGACTGCTCGATCCGGCACTCTTCTACGAGACCGAAGAATTCGACATCCCGTCCCTGCTGAAAGCGGCGGAAGAACAACTCAACGCATTCGACGGGTCCATCGACGGCATCGCCGGCTACATGGATTTTCCCGTTTCCACCATGCTCCCCATCATCTGCGAGCGCTTCGACACCGCGAGCGTTTCGCTGGAAGCGCTGCTGAAATGCGAGCACAAGTACTGGAGCCGTCTCTGCCAGCGTGAGGCGATTCCCGACCACATCCCCGGGTTCAAGGCGTTCGACCCGTTCGACAACGAGGCCCTCGCGCACATCGGGCTCGGTTTCCCTTTCTTCGTCAAGCCGATCAAGGGGTCGGGCTCGCGGCTCGGGTTCCGGATCGACAAGCCGGAAGATTTCGACTATGCGATCGAGCGCCTGCGGGCCGAGATCGGGACGATTTCCGAGCCATTCGATTACATCCTCGATCAGCTGCAGCTGCCTCCCGATGTCAGTGAAATCGGCGGTCATTACTGCATCGCCGAGGAAATCATCGGCGGGCGCCAGTGCACGATGGAAGGCTACGTGTACGACGGCAAGGTCACCTGCACCGGGCTCGTGGATTCCATCCGGTATCCACAGGTTCTGAGCTTTTTCCGCTACCAGTATCCGTCGCGGCTGCCCGAGCGGATCCAGGATGAGATGGCCCGTCTGACGGACCGGATCATGACCCATGTCGGCTATAACAATTCCTCGTTCAACATCGAGTATTTCTGGGACGAGCAGCTCGACAAGGTCTGGCTGCTCGAGGTGAATACCCGGATTTCGCAGTCGCACAGCGATATCTTCGAGAAGGTGGACGGGGTCAGTAACCAGCAGCTGACGATCGACCTGGCGCTGGGACGGCACCCGAACATGCCCTCGCGGGAAGGCCAGTTCCCGATCGCGAGCAAGTTCTTCCACCGGGTGTTCAGCGGCGACGCCCGCGTCAAGCGCGCGCCCACGAAGGAGGAGATCCAGGCCATCCAGAAGGACTTCCCGGGCACGTACATCCTGCCGCAGGTGGAACCCGGCGATTGGCTGTCGGACCTGCCCGAGCAGGACAGCTACAGCTATGCCCTTGCCTACATCTATATGGGGGCACAGGACGAGGAATCGCTGCTCAGCAATTATGAACGTGTGCTGGAGCGGCTGCCGTTCGAGCTGGAGAAGGTCGACGATACCTTCTCGCGGCCCGCTGAAGAGAGCCAGCCCCCCGCCTGACCCGTACCCCGTCAGGGGGTAAGGTAACCGGCCCGAGCCATCGGGCTGCCCCGCGCGCCACACAGGATGCGCGGGGCAGCCCGATGGCTCGGGCCATCATCGTAATGAGCCAAAGGCCCCGGACGGAGAGAAAACAACGAATATGAGATACGTCGAGAACCTGCCCCGCGAAGTCATCGAAGAAGAAACGTGGATGACCCTTTCCGATGGTTGCCGGATCGCGCTACGCATCTGGCGCCCGGCTGACGCCGAGGAAGACCCCGTCCCAGCCATCTTCGAGTATCTGCCCTACCGCAAACGCGAACTGACCGCCGACCGCGATGTCCCGATGCATACGTATTTCGCAGGCCACGGCTATGCCTGCGTACGGGCGGATATCCGCGGGAGCGGGGAATCGGACGGCATCCTCCCGGACGAGTACCTGCAGCAGGAACTCGATGACGGCGTGGAGATCCTGGCGTGGATCGGCCGCCAGAAATGGTGCACCGCGCGTGCCGGCATGATCGGCATCTCCTGGGGCGGCTTCAACGGCCTGCAGATCGCCGCACTGCAGCCACCCGAGCTGGGCGCGGTGATTACGCTCTGCTCCACGGACGATCGCTATGCCGACGATGTCCACCACATGGGCGGCTGCCTGCTGGGCGACAACCTGTCCTGGGCGTCCACGATGTTCGATCAGAACACCCACCCGCCGGACCCTGCGCTGGTCGGCGACCGCTGGCGGGATATGTGGATGGAGCGGCTGGAACACAGCGGTCTGTGGCTGGAGAAATGGCTCGAGCACCAGCGTCGCGACGACTACTGGAAGCACGGCTCCGTCTGCGAGGACTACTCGGCCGTCCGCTGCCCCGTCTACGCGGTGAGCGGCTGGGCGGATGGCTACTGCAACGCCGTATTCCGGCTCCTCAAGGGGCTCGAGGGACCGCGCAAGGGTCTGGTCGGGCCGTGGTCGCACAAGTATCCGCATCTGGGCGAACCGGGACCGGCGATCGGCTTCCTGCAGGAATGCATCCGCTTCTATGATTACTGGCTGAAAGATATCGACACGGGGATCATGGACGAACCCATGCTCCGCGTGTGGATGCAGGACAGCGTCCCCCCGAGCGCCCGCTACACGACGCGCCCGGGGCGCTGGATCAGCGAGGATATCTGGCCGTCACCCGAGATCGAACCACGCGCGTACCGCATGAGTTACGGACTCGGGCTCCACCCGGACGGCGAGCAGCCCGACGACGAGCGTCGACTCGGGATCCAATCTCCCCTGTTCGTCGGCCTCTACGCCGGCAAGTGGTGTTCCTACAACGCGCCCCCGGATCTGCCGCACGACCAGCGCGACGAAGACGGCGGTGCGCTCGTATTCGAGACGGAACGGCTGGAAGAGGCCGTCGAGATTTGTGGTGAGCCCACCTTGACGCTCGATGTGGAGTCCGACCGGCCCGTGGCGATGGTGGCCGCGCGGCTGATCGATGTCGCGCCGGATGACGCGGCCACCCGCATCTCCTATGGCGTGCTGAACCTCACCCATCGCGACAGCGACGAATTCCCCGAACCGCTGGAGCCTGGCAAGCGCTACCGCGTGACGGTCAAGCTCAAACACATTGCCCAGCGGTTCCCGGTTGGCCATTCGATCCGGCTGTCGATCTCGACCGTGTACTGGCCTCTCGCGTGGCCGTCGCCGAAACCCGTCAAGCTCACCATCAGCCCGCGCGACAGCGAACTGGTACTGCCGATCCGCGAGCCGCGACCGGAAGAAGAGGCCGCCCTGCGGCCCTTCGATGAACCGGAATCGGCGCCTCCGGCGAATATCACGCTGGTTCAGCCGACCCAGGAGGAATGGACCGTGATCCGCGATCTCGCCCACGATCGCACGACACTCCAGGTCGTCAACGACTCCGGTACGCGGCGGTTCGAGGATATCGATCTCGACGTGAGCGGCAAGGTCACCGAGCGCTATACACACTCATACGCCAATCACGACTCCCTGCGGGGCTGGTGCGAATGGGTGCGCGGATTCCGGCGTGGCGACTGGGAAGTGACCACGATCACCCGAACCCTGCTTACCGCCGACGCGAATAATTTCCGGATCCGGGCAACACTCGATGCCTACGAGGGCGATACGCGCGTGTTTGCCGAGACCTGGGACCGCAAGATCCCCCGCGATCTGGTCTGATCGCGGGCATTAAAAAACCCCGGCAGGCGGAGCCTGCCGGGGTTTTCGACCATCCGGCGCCGATGGCGCCGGTCGGTCACCGACGATCAGCGTGCCGTGCCGAACTCCTGGGCCAGGCACTGCAGAACGTCCTGCCCACTGTCGCCGGTCATTTCGACGAACTTGTCGCGGACCTTCATGCTGGCTTCGCGGAAGGGCTGGCGCTCCTCCTCGCTCAGCTGGATCATCTCCATGTCGGGCTTCGCCTTCTTGATCGCCTCGAGGCGCTCCTCGTTGTACTGCGCCTGGGTTTCGAAGATGTAGTCCGCCATGCTGTCCACGACCTCGTCCAGCATCTGTTTGCGGTCGTCCGACAGACCCGCGTACCAGTCGCGGTTGCCCACCACCGTGGTAGTGAACTGCTGCTGGCCGGCCCAGACCATGTAGTCGGTGACCTCGTAGAACTTCATCTCTTCGATGGCGAAGATCGGGTTCACCTGGGCATCGATCTGGCCGAGCTGCAGGCCGCCGTAGACCTCACCATAGGGCATCGGCGTCGGATCCGCGCCGAATGCCTCATAGGCCGCCACGAGCAGCGGCGAGGTCATGGTGCGCATCTTCACACCGTTCAGGTCGCTCGGGCTGCGCACGGGCTTCTGGGTGGTCCAGACCATGTCGCCCTCGGGATACATGGTCAACAGTTCCAGCCCCTTGCTGTGGAACTCGTCCTCCAGCTTGCCGTAGATGCACTGGCTGTCCGTAAGCACATCCTTGTTGACCTGGTTGTCCTGGGACAGCAGGTAAGGGATGTTGAACACGTTCATTTCCTCGATGAGCGACCCGAGATGCCCGGGTGACGCATTGGCGAGCTTGAGCACGCCCTGGCCAGTCATCTCGGCGATATCCTGCGAGGTACCCAGGGTGCCGTACGGATAGATCTGGACCGTTACCTCACCATTGGACCGCTCTTCGATCCGCTTCTTGAACTCCTCCGCATAGGCGTCCTGGACGCTGCCGTCGACTTCCTCGAGCGCGAACTTCCAGGTTTCGGCCTGCGCCCCCTGGGCAAAAAACGCGGCCGCGAGCAGCGTGACTGTCGCTGCAACGGGCTTTCGACTGTTTCTCGTCTGCATCATCATTCTCCATCGTCCTGGCAATCAGCCGGGGAATGCGCCGCACCGCGGTACGGACGGCGATGTCATACATCATACCATTCGTACCACGTGCGGCCCTGGCTCCATCGGGAACCCGTATTCGACTCTAGCCCTTTTGCCTTCAACTGCAAACCTTAACGACGACCATTGGGGGCCACACCGAAATTCCTGCGAGCTGAACCAACCTTTGCAAAAAAATCGTCCACAACCAGGCCAGGGATAAAAATAATTCCCCATGGCGATCGCCCGGCCTGGCCATGCGTTGACGGTGGATGGCCATTGGCCTATAACCAACAACCATACGTCCGCCCTCCCCGGCGGCGCCGGAGTGGTCGATGCCGCTTCCGGGCGTGCCGTTTTTCGGATCGCGGAGCCGTTGGTGTTACAGTCAGTGCGTACGGCCCACTACGGGGCCGGTGCGTTCCGGGGGCACGATAACAATGACCAATCCCGAGGACTCCGGTACCGGCAAAGGCCCTCTCAACAAGGTTGGTCACGCGATCGGCGTGTCCATCTGGGGCCTTGACCGCGCCATCGCCAATTTCGAACGGATCGTTCTCTCCTACGGCGTACTGATCATGGCCATCAATTCGATGGCAAACGTCATCGGACGCTTCGGATTCGGCCGCAGCATCTACTTCAGCAACGAACTCAATGCCTTCCTGATGGTGTTGATTACCTTCATGGGCCTCGGCTACGCGGCGCGGCGGGGCCGCCATATCCGCATGTCCGCGATCTACGACCAATTGCCGGATATCGGTCGCAAGGTTCTCATGATCGTGATCTCTCTGCTGACCGCGATCATCATGTTCGTGCTCGCTTACTACGCTGTCAGCTATGTCCACCGCCTGTGGGAGCTCGAGAAGGTCACCCCGTCGCTGCGATTCCCGCAGTGGATCATGTACCTCTGGGTCCCGCTTGGATTCGTGATCGCCGGGATCCAGTATCTGCTCACGGCGTATCAGAATTTACGGTCCTCCGAGGTGTACATCTCATACGAGTTCATCGACAGCTATGGAGAGAGCGATGAAACCCAGGTCTGACATGATCCCGGAGACCGCTACGATTACTCCTATGGAACGGCACAAGGGAGCCCGGCGATGAGTATCGGCGCCGCAATGCTCACGCTGATGATCGTGCTCCTGCTGCTCGGGTTCCCGATGATGATCCCGCTGCTGGGCGCCACCATGCTCGGCTTTTTCGTGTACTTCGCGGGCATGCAGCCGAACATCATGATCCAGCAGATGATCGGCGGCGTAACGCCAGCGGCACTGGTTGCCGTGCCGATGTTCATCTTCGCCGCGGACATCGTGACCAAGGGATACTCGGCCGATCGGCTCATCGACATGGTCATGCGCTTCGTCGGGCATGTCCGCGGCGGCCTCGCGATCACCACTGCCGTGACCTGCACCCTTTTCGGCGCGGTGTCGGGCTCGACCCAGGCCACCGTGGTCGCGATCGGCGGGCCCCTGCGGCCGAAAATGCTGAAAGCGGGTTATGGCGATTCGTTCACGATGGCGCTGGCGATCAACGCCAGCGACATCGCGTTCCTGATCCCGCCCAGCATCGGCATGATCATTTACGGCGTCATCTCGGGCACCTCGATTGCCGAGCTGTTCATCGCCGGCCTTGGCCCCGGCATCCTGATCCTCATCCTGTTCTCGGCGTACTGCTATATCTACGCGCGACGCGCCGGCATCGAGGTGCTCGAGAAATCGAGCTGGATGGATCGCCTGCGCGGCGTGCGCGGCGCACTCTGGCCGCTCGGTTTCCCCGTGATCATCATCGGCGGCATCTACGGCGGCATTTTCAGCCCGACCGAGGCGGCCTCCGTGTCGGTGATGTACGCCCTGATCCTCGAGCTCCTCATTTTCCGCTCCGTTCGCATCAGCGAGGTCCCGGCCATCGCCCTCTCGACCGGGCTGATCACGGCCGTCGTGTTCATCCTCGTGGGCGCGGGCAACGCGTTTTCGTGGGTCCTGTCGTTCGCCCAGGTGCCGCAGGAGATCCTGGGCGGTCTCGGACTCGCCGGCGCCGAGCCGGTCTGGATCCTGATCGCGATCTCGGTCGCCTTCTTCATCGGCTGCATGTTTGTCGACCCGATCGTCGTGATCCTCGTACTGACGCCGATCTTCGCCCCGATCGTCGCGGACGCCGGTATCGACCCGGTCCTCGTCGGCACGCTGATCACGCTGCAGGTCGCGATCGGCTCGGCCACGCCGCCTTTCGGTTGCGACATCTTTACCGCGATCGCCATCTTTCGGCGACCGTATTTCGACGTCATCCGCGGCACGCCACCGTTTTTCCTTCTCCTGCTGCTGACAACGGTTCTGCTGATCGCATTCCCGCAGATCGCCCTCTTCCTGCGGGACATGGCGTTCCGATAGAACCAAGCGAGGGATACAAGCGTGAATGAATCCAATTCCACGGCGCTGCACCGCATCCTGGTGGCCGTCGACGGTTCCGAGAACGCCGGCCGGGCCGTCCAGTTCGCGATTGAACTGGCCCGTCATTTCGGCTCCGAGGTGACGGTACTCAGTGTCTACAAGCACACGAGCCACATGGAGAGTTCCCTGTCTCTCGTGCGCACACGGCAGGTGCCGGCCCCACCGGACGAGGTCATGCACGATCTCGCGCAGGAGGCGGTCGAATGGGCCGCGGAGCGCTTCACGGAGGCCGGCATCGAGGGGGTCGAGACCATGATCCGGCGCGGCCCCCCCGCACGCACGATCGTGCAGACGGCCAAGAAAAACGACGCCGACGCCATCGTCCTCGGGACGCGGGGGCTTGGCGATGTCGAGGGCTTCTTCCTTGGCAGCGTATCGCACAAGGTCAACGCGCTGGCGGACTGCACCTGCATTACGGTGCGTTGACGGAGACCCGCTGTCTCCCTTGCGTGGAACACGGGTACGGAGGTGAACGCAGATGGAATACCGCACACAGGCGGCTCACGCCTTGCCCCTGAAGGCATTCGGCCTCGCCGTATCGCTTCTGATCCCCCTTACGGCGACGGCCGAGACAACACTTGAACGCGTCACCGCCGAGGACAGCATCCGGGTCGCAGTCGCCAACGAGCAGCCGTACGGCTACATCGACAGCGACGGCAACCTCACCGGCGAAGCGCCGACCGTCGCCCGCGAAATCCTGCGCCGAATCGATCCGGACATCCGCATGGAAGGCAAGGCGATGGACTGGAGCAGACTGATCCCATCCGTTCAGGACGGGGAGGTCGACGTGATCGCCGCCGGCATGTTCATTACGCCGGCACGCTGCAGGGAAGTCGCGTTCACGGATCCCACGTACGTGGTGGGTGAGTCATTCCTGGTTGATTCCGGCAATCCCGAGGAGATCACGGACTACCATTCGATCTCGAACAATCCCGACGCGAAGGTCGCGCTCGTGGCCGGTACGGTCGAGTACAACTACGCCATGCACGCCGGCATCCCCGCGGAACGCGCGATCCTGTACCGGGACTTCACGCGCGCGGTGGACGCGCTCGAAGCCGACAAAGTCGATGCGGTCGGCCTCACCTCGCTCACGGCCCGCTCTCTGGCGCGGCGCGTCGGCGACGGCCGCTTCGAGGCGACGCCGCAGTTCTATCCGGTGATCCACGGCGAAGAACAGAAAGGGTATGGGGCCTTCGCCTTCCGCAAGGGCGACGAAGCGATCGTTGAGGCCTTCAACCGGGAGATCGACGAATTCGTCGGCACCGACGAACACTGGGCCATGGTCGAGGAGTTCGGCTTCGCGCCGGACATGGAACCGGACATGACCGCCGAGGAGCTCTGCAAGAGCGACGCCTGATCCGCAGAGGCGCCCGACGGGGAGGACGTGTCGGGCGCCGCGCGAGGCCGTTCAGCCGTTGCTTCCCACCGTAAAGTCGGCCAGCAGGCGCCCGTACCCGGGCACCGGTCGCGAATAGCCGCTCGCCCGCAGCATCTCCCAGAGCATGGCCTGGTTACTGGTGACCACCGGCAGTCCGAGCCGCTGCTCAAGCGGCGCGATGGTGCTTACCGACCGCAGCGCGGTACAGCAGATAAATACGGCGTCCGCCCCCCTGGTGTCGAGATCGAGCGCCGCCCGTTCGATCGCCTCCGGCGGGACCGTCGACATCTGGATATCGGTATCGAGGCCGAAACTCCGCAACGTCGTCACCGATACACCGTTTCCTTCCAGATAATCCGCGACCAGTTCATTCACTTCATCGACATACGGCGTGAGCATGGCAATACGCTGCGCGCCAAGGGCGCGGAAGGCGGCCTCGGCACCGGTGATCGGGGTCGTAACGGCGACCCCCGGCCGTTGCGATTGGATCGTGGCCGCGACCCGGTCAAAACCGATCGCCACCGTCCCCGAGGTGCAGCCGTACGCGATCGCGTCCAGCGGCGTCCCCGGCAGCAGGAGTTCGCAGGAGGCGGCCAACCCATCCGCCATCGCGCGCAGCGATCCGACGTCGCACTGACCATCGTGGCGCGTACGGGTCGCAAAGAGATCGACATCATCGGGCGGCAGCATCCGATGGAGCTCGCTCTCGGAGACGTGGTCCGTCGCCAGGGCGACCAGACCGAAACGCAGTCGTGCGGCGACCGGTTCGGGCTCCCAGTCGATCGTGACGCGCCCGAACCGGGGCATCGTATTCGCCAGCGAGGGATTCGACATCGCAGCCACCTCGGATCGCCAATCAGTCAGAGAGCGTCAGTGTACGCCGACATCGGGCGCATTTGCAGCGCCCCCCACCCCTGGATCCGGTGTCAGATGCGGTGCTGGCGGCGCAGATGCGTCAGAAGGCTGTCAGCGCCGGCCTCGACCAGGTCGAGCACTTCCTCGAAGCCGTTCATGGCGCCGTAGTACGGGTCGGGCACCTCACGGCCGGCCAGATCCGGGGAATAATCGAGGAACAACCCGATCTCCGCGCGCGCACTACCGCCCGATCCGAGCCGATCGAGAATTGCCAGGTTATCCCGATCCATCGCAAGGACATAGTCGAAGCGATGGAAATCCGCGGCCTCGACCTGGCGTGCCCGCAGATCGTCGAATTCATACCCGCGGTCGCGGGCGGCTTCGAGTGCGCGCCGATCCGGACCATGGCCGACGTGATAGTCGTGGGTGCCAGCGGACTCCACGAGGACCCGATCCAGCAGATCGGCCTCGGCGAGTCGACGCCGGAACACGCCATGGGCGGTGGGTGACCGGCAGATATTCCCCATGCACACCAGCAGGATGGCGATTTCCGGTTGATTGTCCATCGGTTACGCTCGCATCTACAGAATCGGATAATGCGCCGTGAATCGTAATTGAGCCTAGCAGAATCGAGCCCTTGGCAGGGAGTGGTTCGCGTTCTGGAAACGGCTGCCCAACGCCGCTCGCTGCCGTGGGCGGTTATCATCCTCCTCGACATCGGGAAACGGGACGCAAGGCATGCTTGAACAATTCGAACGCTACCCGCTCACTTTCGGGCCCAGCCCAATCGAACGCCTCGACCGCCTCAGCGAGCAACTCGGCGGTGCGGTGGAAATCCACGCCAAACGGGAGGACTGCAATTCCGGACTCGCGTTCGGCGGCAACAAGATCCGCAAACTCGAGTACCTTGTTCCCGACATTCTGAGACAGGGGGCCGACACGCTCGTCACCGTCGGCGGGATCCAGTCGAATCACACCCGCCAGGTTGCCGCGGTCGCCGCGAAGCTCGGTCTTCGCTGTCGCCTGGTTCAGGAGAGCTGGGTGCCGTTCCCCGACGCAGTCTACGACCGTGTCGGCAATATCCTCATGTCCCGCGTCATGGGCGCCGAGATCGAGCTGGTCGATCGCGGGTTCGATATCGGAATCCGCGAGAGCTGGGAACAGGCGCTGGACAATGTACGCGCCGGCGGCGGGACGCCCTACCCGATCCCCGCCGGCGCATCGGTGCACGAACTCGGCGGTCTCGGCTACGTGGGCTTCGCCGAGGAAGTCCGCCAGCAGGAACGGGAGATGGGTCTGCGCTTCGACTACATCGTCGTCTGCACGGTGACCGGATCGACGCATGCCGGCATGGTGGTCGGATTCGCCGCGGACGATCGCGCCCGGAATGTGATCGGTATCGATGCCTCCGCGACGCCGGAGAAAACCGAAAATCAGGTGCGATCGATCGCCGACCGGACCGCTGATCTGGTCGGACTGGAACGCCCTATCGAGAAAGACGAAGTGGTTCTCAACCGGGACTACGCCTACCCCGTCTATGGCGTGCCGTCAGAGGAGACCAGCGATGCCATCCGCCTTTGCGCCCGTCTCGAGGGGATGATGACGGACCCGGTCTACGAGGGGAAATCGATGCAGGGGCTGATCGATCTGGTGCGGAAAGGGTACTTCCCTGAAGGATCAAGGGTTCTGTACGCGCACCTTGGTGGTGTCCCCGCGATCAACGGGTACAGTTATCTGTATCGGAATGGGTAGGTTGGCTGAATGAAAAACCCCGCTGAAGGCGGGGTTTTTTTCGTTTATATGGCGGAGGGGGTGGGATAGATGGCCGCCATCCATGGCGGCCACCCCTTCGGGGCGCCTCCCTTCGGTCGGCGTCCCGATCGGCTTTCCTGCCGATTGGTCGAACCCCAGGGTCGGTTCGTCCACGCACCCCGCACCGCATAAACAAAAAACCCCGCCGCGGGCGGGGTTTTTTGTTTATATGGCGGAGGGGGTGGGATTCGAACCCACGGAAGGCGTAAACCTTCGGCGGTTTTCAAGACCGCTGCAATCGACCACTCTGCCACCCCTCCGGTCTGGTGGGCTCCGGCCGGCCGCGAGCGGTGTGTCCGCACACCTGCCGCATGCAACCGTCCGCCTACCGGGCGCGAATACTAGCGCATTGGGGTGCCTCGGCGAAAATGGACCTTCGAAGCACGCCATGGCTCGCCCTCACGGGCGTTTCCCGGCTAAACCACTTGTAAGTTGACGTCCGCGTCACTACCTGTCGAAATAGCGGGGTCAGAAGGGATCGTGCGGGGCGATTGCGCCTCGTGGGAGCGATCTCCGTGTCCATTGGAGGAGTGAAATGAATCAGGATCGTGTCCTGCACGGCCGTACCGAAGCGGGTGTACTTTCCACCAACCGGGTACTGCGCAACACGTACATGCTGCTGTCGATGACGCTGCTGTTCAGCGCCATGACGGCGGGCCTGGCGATGGCCCTGAACGTGGGCCAGGGTGCCGGGCTCATCTGCACGCTGGCGAGTCTCGGCCTGCTGTGGTTCGTGCTCCCCAGGTTCGCGAATTCGGCGGCGGGCATCGGCGTCGTCTTCGGCGTGACCGGCCTGCTCGGCTTCGGGCTGGGGCCCGTGCTCAGCTACTACCTTGCCGCCCTGTCGAACGGTGGCCAGCTCGTGATGACCGCGCTTGGCGGGACGGGGATCATTTTCCTCGGTCTGTCAGCCTACGCGCTCGTCTCGAAGCGTGATTTCAGCTTCCTCGGCGGGTTCCTGTTCGTCGGCATTCTGGTCGCGTTCCTCGCCGGCATCGGCGCGGCGATCTTCGGGTTGTCGACGCTGTCGCTGGTGGTCTCGGCGATGTTCATCCTCCTGATGTCGGGGATGATCCTGTACCAGACCAGCGCGATCATCCATGGCGGCGAGACGAACTACATCATGGCGACCGTGACGCTCTACATCGCCATCTACAACCTCTTCCTCAGCCTGCTGCAGCTGCTGGCGGCTTTCGCCGGCGAGCGCTGATCGGCAAGCCGATTCAGAGGCGGTAACCGCAGTACCGAGCCCCGCCCAGTGCGGGGCTCGCTTTTTCCGGGAATCCGATATGACCCTGTGGATGCAGATCGCTCTGGGCGCCATGGCACTGGTCGCCCTGTTCTACTTCGGCCCCAAGGCCGGCGAGGCGGTCAAGAACAGCCCGAAAGGCTCGGCCAGCGACTGGCTCGGCGCCCTGTTGCCGATCGGCGGCGTGGTGCTGTTCGTGCTGCTGCTGATCTGGCTGGCGCAGTCCTGATGGGGCATGCCACCGGGGCCTGAATCGTGGGCCGGCATTACCGCCCCGGCCCCGGGCGTGCACCGACGCTACCTGCTCACTCCGTAAGTACTTCCATGCCACCGATATAGGGCTGCAGCGCGGCCGGTATCCGGATCGAGCCATCGGCCTGCTGCCCGTTTTCGACCACGGCGACCAGCGCCCGGCCCACCGCGAGCCCGGACCCATTGAGCGTGTGCAGGTACTCGGGCTTTTTCGTCTCGGGGTTGCGCCACCGCGCGCCCATGCGGCGGGCCTGGAAATCGAGGAAATTCGAGCAGGACGAGATTTCCCGGTATTTCTGCTGCCCCGGCAGCCAGACCTCGAGGTCATAGGTCTTGGCGGCCGAGAAACCGAGATCCCCGGTGCAGAGCGTCACGACCCGGTAGGGCAACTCCAGTCGCTGCAGAATCGTCTCCGCGTGGCCCGTCAGCGCCTCCAGCGCATCCCAGGACTCCCCGGGCGCCACCAGCTGCACCAGTTCCACCTTCTCGAACTGGTGCTGACGGATGAGACCGCGCGTGTCCTTGCCGTAGCTCCCCGCCTCGGAGCGGAAACACGGGGTGTGGGCGGTATATTTCAACGGCATGTCGGCCGCCTCGATGATCTGCTCGCGGGCGAGATTCGTTACCGGCACTTCCGCCGTGGGCACGAGGTAGAACCGCGGGTCCGTCGCGGTCGCGAACAGGTCATCCTCGAACTTGGGCAGTTGGCCCGTTCCCCGCGCGCTGTCGGCGTTCACCATGTACGGCACGTAGACCTCACGGTAGCCGTGCTCACGGGTCTGGATATCGAGCATGAACTGGATCAACGCCCGGTGCAGCCGTGCCATGGCCCCCCGCATGACGACAAAACGCGAGCCGGCGACCCGGGTCGCGGCCTCGAAATCCATCCACCCGTGCGGCGCCCCGAGATCGACGTGGTCGCGCGGGGTGAAATCGAATTCGGGCTGCTGGCCCCAGCGGCGGATCTCTTCGTTGTCCTCGTCGTCCTCGCCCTGGGGAACACTCGCCTCGGGGACGTTCGGCACCCCCATCAACAGCTCGTCGAGTTCCGCCTGAACGCTGTCGAATTCGGTCTCGGCGGCTTTCAGCTGATCGCCGAGATCGGCGACCTCGGCCTTGAGGGGTTCGATGTCCTCGCCCCGCGCCTTGGCCTGACCGATCGCTTTGGAGCGTTCGTTGCGCTGCGACTGGAGTTCCTGTGTGTGCGTCTGCAGGACCTTGCGCCGCTCCTCGAGACGGGAGAAACGCGCGGTGTCCAGTTCAAAGCCCCGCCGGGCCAGCTGCGCGGCGATATTCTCCAGGTCGTTGCGCAGGCGTTTCGGGTCGAGCATATCGGACTCCATCCTCCAGCGATGATTGATTTCGGCCACCCTGGCCGAGGCGCGTTCGTGACAATGATTATCAGACGAGGCTTTTTCAGAAGACCATCCTCAGGTGATGATCTGCCGCCCGATCAGCATACCCGCGAGCGCGGCGGTTACACAGGCGCCGACGCTTGCAAGCACGTATACGGACGCGCGCAGCGGTGCGTCATTCTGGACCAGGTTCACGGTCTCGACGGCGAAGGTCGAGAAGGTGGTGAACGCACCGAGGAACCCGACCAGGAGACCCAATCGCAGGGCCGGTCCCGGATCGAAACGCTCGACGAAAAGCAGCACCAGCAACCCCATCGCGAACGAGCCCAGCACATTGACGCTCAGCGTCCCCCAGGGGAACTGGAAATCGCGCCCCAGCCAGCGCTGCACCCCGGTCGCCATCAGCCAACGCGAAACGGCACCGGCCGCACCACCCAACGCGATCGCGATCCAGGTCTGCACGTTCCTGCGCTCAACCGTGTCCGGAGAATTCGGCGAAGCCCCTCACGAAACCCTCCACACGCTCGCGCATGTCATTGTCCACAAGGCGCCCGTCGTCCCCCATCAACTCCCCCGCCGCGGGGAGATAGAGTTGACCGCCATTCCAGAGGCGGACGCCCAGCGCCCGCAGGGTCGGCAACCACGCGTACTGGGCGGCACGCGAACCGCCCCGCCCCGCGGAGGCGCCGCACAGGGCCAGCGGGCGGTCGCCGAACACGCGTTTGATGTCCGCCGGCGGCCGCGATAGCCAGTCGACGGTATTCTTGAGCACACCGGGCACGCCCTGGTTGTATTCGGGCGTCACCAGGATCATGCCGTCGGCGGACATGATCCGCTCCTTGAGGACCTCGACCGCCTCGGGGAGACCCTCCGCGGCCTCGAGATCGGCGTCATACAGGGGCACCCCGGCCGGCGTGAATACCTCGACGGATACTCCGGCTGGCGCGAGTTCGGCGAACGCGTTGGCCAGCGCCGTGTTGAAGGATTCGCGGCGAAGACTGCCGGAAAGCGCGACGAGCTGCGTCATTGGAAATCCCGATCGGCGAATGGGCCACGGGATTATAACTGACCGTGGAGACACTCCGGGAAAACACGGGGACAGTGAACGCACGGGCTCTGGTCTTGTCAGATGTTCGAGAGCCTGATAAACCCATTGTACCGCCACCCCGGCGACTGCACCCGGACCCCACGATGCAACGACTCCGCGCCATCACCGCGCTTGTTCTGGGCGCCGCCCTGTCCGGCTGCGCCAGCACGCCGGAGCAACTCCGTGGCGGCTACACGGGGCCCGAGCCGGCGGAGGCCACCGAGGAGGATATCGGCACCGCCGTGCGCTGGGGCGGGCGCCTGCTGGAGGTCCAGCCACAGCGCGACCGGACCTGCTTCGAGATCCTCGCCCGTGAACTGGATGATGTCGCCCGCCCGGTCGAGAGCAGCACGCGCCCGGGCCGCCGGTTCCTGGCCTGCCGGGAAGGATTCGCCGACCCGGCCTCTTATCCGGCCGAATCCGATATAACGGTAGTCGGCGAAATAAGCGGCTTCGAGACCCGGGCGATCGGAGAATACGACTACCGCTACCCTGTCCTGGGGCTCGACGCCGCACACATCTGGCCGGAACGGCGGGTGGTCGATCCGAGCCCGCTGCCCCCGCCGCGCTGGTGGTACGACCCGTACTGGCGGTATTACCCCTACCCGTGACCCCAAAATGCTGATCGCACGGGCGCGCGTGTGTCAGCGGAACAGGGGGACCTGCCGCCACCGGAAGAACGGGATCAGAACCATCCCCGCTACGAATCCGCCGATGTGCGCCATGAACGCGACGCCGCCGCCGCCACCGGTGCCGGCCATCATCTGCTGGAACAGCTGCAGCCCGAACCAGAGCGCGAGCACGATCAACGCGGGCAGATGCACGATCTGCGTCAGGAAACCCAGCGGGATCACGACCAGCACCTTCGCTTTGGGATGCAGCAGCAGATAGGCGCCGAGCACGCCGGAGATCGCACCGGACGCGCCCACCATGGGGATTTCCGACGCCGGATCCAGCGCGAGCTGGGCCATGGCGGCGGCGATCCCGCAGACGATGTAGAACACCACGAACCGGCTGTGTCCCATCGCATCCTCGACGTTGTCCGCGAAGATCCACAGATACAGCATGTTGCCGATGAGATGCATCCAGCCACCATGCATGAACATGGAGGTCAGCACCGTGGCCGCCGGCGGCACCACGGCCATCCCCGGCGGCAGCGAGGCCTGGCCGCTGAGCACCGCCGGGATCATGCCGAAGCTGTAGATCACGCGCTGGCCCGCCTCGGGACCGAGGCTGAACTGCCACAGGAAAACCGCCACGCAGGCGACCAGGATCGCAATGCTCACCACGGGCGTGATACGGGTCGGATTGTCGTCTTTGAGCGGGATCATCGGTCATCCGCGGGGCACGGGCGGCGCGCAAAGTATGCGTGAAAACGCTGGGCTCGCGAAGGCCCGAAAAAAGCACATTCCCCCTTGTAAACGAGCCGTGAAGAACCATAATTAGCGCTCCCTGGCGGTCCTCGCCGGTCTTCGCTTCACGCATCCACGACACACGGGATTTCCTGAAAAATGAGCCGTCGCGTCGCTCTCCCCCTGCTTGCGTCGGGCCTCGCCCTGCTGACGCTGGCCGCGACCATCATCCCGTTCGAGGCCGATGCGCTCGGGCTCGCGGAACGGCCCACCTGGGACCGTCTCGTGGCGCTCCAGTCCCCCGTGATCGCGACCGTGGTGCTCGCCGTCATTGCCGGCTTCGCGTGCTGGCGTGCGCCGCGAGGACCGATCGCACCGATCCTGCTGGCGATGGCACTCGGCGCGCTGGGCGGTACAGCCACGCTGGTGGCCATGCCGGAGGTCGTTGGCAAGGCGCCGGCACGACTCGCCGCCAATATGTACTGAGCCCTCGGGAGCGCGCCGGTGCACAGCGGCACTGGCATGAATAACTGTATTTTTGTACAGTTATCGTATGGACACGTCCAAACGCACCTGGCAGAAAGGCCGTGGCGCCCTCTCCGCGCCCGCCGGACGATTCGAGTCCGTGGTCACCGAGTCGATCGACGACGGCTGGGGCAATCTCGATGAGCCCGTTCCCGCTCTCGAGACCACGGTCGGCGTGGACCGGGCACGTAGCGTCATCGCCTGGAACGAATCCCCCGACGTCCCGTTCGACCGGTCGATCAATCCGTATCGTGGCTGCGAACACGGCTGCATCTACTGCTTCGCCCGGCCGAGCCACGCCTGGTACGGCCTGTCACCAGGCCAGGACTTCGAGACGCAACTGTTCTACAAACAAGACGCCGCACGCCTTCTCGAGGAGGAGATCCGCTCCCCGACCTATGAGCCGGCGCCGATCACACTGGGCGCGAATACCGATCCGTACCAGCCGATCGAGCGCTCATACCGGGTCACGCGCGGACTGCTCGAAGTGCTCGCAGAGTACCGGCATCCCGTCAGCATCATCACCAAAGGCTCACTGGTCGAGCGCGACCTCGATGTCCTGCAGGAACTCGCCCGCTGCAATGCCGTCTCGGTCATGGTCAGTCTGACCAGCATGGATGCCGGACTGAAGCGCCTGCTGGAACCCCGCGCCGCGGCACCGGCGCGCCGACTGCGTACGATCGAACGCCTCAGTGACGCGGGCATTCCGGTCGGGACCCTGATCGCACCGGTGATCCCGGCACTCACCGATCATGAGCTGGAGCATCTGCTGCAGGCCGCGGCCGACGCCGGCGTCCGTTCCGCCGGCTACGTCCTGTTACGTCTCCCGCATGAAGTGGAGCCGCTGTTCACCGAGTGGCTGCGTGCCCATTACCCCGATCGCGCGGATCGGATCCTGAATCACCTGCGTGATGCGCACGGCGGCAATTGCTACGACGCATCGTTCGGGCACCGCATGCGCGGGAGCGGTGCCTGGGCGGATCTGCTCCGGCGCCGTTTCGGGGTCGCCTGCCGACGCGCCGGTATCGACCCCTCGCGGCGTATCAACCTGTCCTCGGAAGACTTCCGGCGGCCGCCGCGGCCGGGTGACCAGACGGAACTGTTCTGATTACGGCGAACGCCGGGCACCGGCTGCCACGACGCTCAGAGATAGGGTGAAAACAGCCAGCAGGCGGAATCGCGTACCCGCGTCGCCAGTGGCCGCTCATCCACTTCCGACTGCAGAACGGCCGTCGAACGCGCGGCCACCCGGTCGCAATGATCGGCCAGCAGCCCCGCCGTGGCATCGCAGAATATTTCCGTGGCGAGCTCGAAGTTGAGACGCAGGCTGCGCGGATCGATATTCGCGGATCCGATGATCGCGTAGTGCCGGTCGATCACGAACAGCTTCGAGTGCACGAACGGGGCCGGCTGATAACGGATATCCACCCCGAACGCCAGCAGCTCGCCGAGCATGTTGCGCGTGGCCCAGTCGACGAAGCGCAGATTGCTGCGGGCGGGCAGGAGGACGCGCACATGGACGCCGCGCAGGGCGGCCGTCTGCATGGCGGCGATCAGCGCCGGCGGGGGAATGAAATACGGCGTCATGATGTCCACACGGTCCGTCGCGCTGCTCACGGCGCCATTGAGGACCAGCGCCATGGTATCGAGATCCTCGTTGGGTCCATCGGTAAATGCGCGGCATACCGAGGGCCCCTCCGGCTCCCTGCCATCCATGGGCGTGGGCTCCAGGACTTCCCCGGTCACGAACCGCCAATCTTCCGCGAACACCGTCTCGATCTGGTTGACCACGGGCCCACCGAGGCGGAAATGCAGATCGATGACGGGATTACGCGTCGCACCGGCGCCGAGCAGGTGTCGATCGCCGATATTCATGCCGCCAATGAACGCGGTCTCGCCATCCACCACCAGGATCTTGCGGTGGTTGCGCAGATTGATATCGAGCCGTGGCGGCCAGAGGCTTGGGCGCATGAAGCGTTCGGTACGCACCCCGCGCTCGCGCAGCAGCTGCCCCGCCCAGGGCAGCGCGTACAGTTCGCCCACGCCGTCAATCAGCACCCGTACATCGACGCCGCGTCTTTCGGCGTTGGCCAGCGCGTCGATAAACCAGCGCCCGCTCGCGTTCGTCTCGAAGATATACGTGGAGAGGAATACGCGCTCGCGCGCCTGATCGATGGCCTCGAGCATCGCCGGATAGGCGGCCTCGCCATTATGCAGCGGCTCGACCCGATTGCCGTTCACCAGCGGGCGTCGCGTGAGCGCCCCGGAGACCCGTGCCAGAACACGCCACTTCGGCGCCACGCTGTCGGTGGCGACGACCGAGCGACGCGAGCCGTATTCGCCGCGTTCATAGCCGACACCGAGCCGGAAGGGCGCGTCGCGGATCATCCGCTGGGCACGCGTGTGGACGCGGTTCACGCCGAACAGGAAATACAGCACGGGCCCGGCCACGGGGAACACCACGCACATGCCGATCCAGCCCAGGGCCGACCGCGAATCGCGCTTGAACACCAGCGCGTGCCCGGCGCCGAGGACCGCGAG
This sequence comes from Halofilum ochraceum, assembly GCF_001614315.2. Taxonomy (NCBI): domain Bacteria; kingdom Pseudomonadati; phylum Pseudomonadota; class Gammaproteobacteria; order Chromatiales; family Ectothiorhodospiraceae; genus Halofilum; species Halofilum ochraceum. The sequence goes on along the minus strand of NZ_LVEG02000008.1, from coordinate 91,607 downwards.
GGTCGCATGGAGCAGTACAATCAGCGTGGCGAGCATCCCGGGTCTCCGTCGCGTCGGCCTGTACCCTACGCAAGCCGGACGTTCAGGCCAATGATCCATGTCGCTGGCGCGATTCCGGCGGCGTGCAGCCGCAAGTGATGAACACCTGGAACGCCCGTCGGCCCGTTTGTCGGTATCCTCTTCGGCATCCACGGATCCGCCCGGATATTGATACGCTGGTGGGCCATTGCCCGCCAGGGTTGCGGTCCACCGCAACGGAGTCGAGCACAGTGCCCGAGTGCGCCGGAGACATGCCGCGATGACCAATGCAACGCAGCCCACCCCGGGTGACTGGTCGGATCTGCGTGCGCGCATCGCCGGCTGGGCGCGCGAACTCGGCTTCGGTGGCTTTGGCGTCACCGACGTCGACCTGTCGGCGATCGAGCCGCGTCTGCGGGCATGGCTCGAAGAAGGCCGGCATGGCGCCATGGACTGGATGGAGCGCCATGGGACGAAACGGACCCGGCCCGCGGAACTGGTGCCGGGCACCATACGGGTACTGAGCGTATCGATGGACTACTGGCCGCCGGACAGCGAGTCCGCAAAGGGCACGCTGAAGGATCCGGACAAGGCCTACATATCGCGTTACGCGCTCGGCCGCGATTACCACAAGCTCATGCGCAACCGCCTGCAGAAGCTGGCGCGGCGGATCGAAGACGAGGTCGGTCCGTTCGGCTATCGCGCGTTCGTCGACAGTGCCCCGGTCATGGAGAAACCGCTGGCGCAAAAGGCCGGCCTGGCTACGCAGGGCAAGCACACCTGTGCGATCGATCCGGAACGCGGCTCGTATTTCTTCCTGGGCGAGCTGTACACCGATCTGCCACTGCCAGTGGACGAGCCGGCGCGGGAAGATGTGTGCGGCGGCTGTCGCGCCTGCATCAACGCCTGCCCGACCGGTGCGATCACCGCGCCGTACCAGCTCGATGCGCGTCTGTGCATCTCCTATCAGACGATCGAGAATCCCGGCTCGATTCCGGAATCCCTGCGGCCGCTGATGGGTAATCGGGTCTACGGCTGCGATGACTGCCAGCTGGTCTGCCCCTGGAACCGTTACGCAACCGACGCCGCTGAACAGGATTTCCGGGCCCGCAACGGCCTCGATTCACCGGACCCCGTATGGCTGTTTTCCTGGTCCGAGGAAGAATTCCTGCGGCGTTTCGAGGGCTCGCCCGTGCGCCGTCTCGGGCACGCGCTGTGGCTGCGCAACGTCGCGGTCGCGCTCGGCAATGCGCCAACGTCCGAGCGCATCGTCGATGCACTGCGCACCCGTCAGGACCACCCGGATCCGATCGTTCGGGAACACGTCGAGTGGGCGCTTCGGCGGCACCACGCGGCCTGACCGGCGGCGCCGGTGACACCCATGTTCGACGTCCTGCTGCGCATGGCCGCGCTGATCGCCCTCGGCGTCGCCTGGCGGATCGTCCGACCCGGCGGCCTCGACGGTGATACGCTGCGCGCGGCCATCGCCACACTTGTCTATTACCTGCTGCTGCCGGCGCTGGTACTGCAGATCCTTTGGTCGGCGCCGCTGGGGCTCGACTCGGTCCGGATCGCACTGACCGGCGTCGTCGTGGTGATCGCCGGATGGGCACTGGGCCTGCTCGCCGCCCACCGCCTGCAACTGACCCCCGCGCGCACCGGCGCCCTGCTTCTTGCCGCCGCCTTCCCGAACGCCACCTACATGGGCCTGCCGGCACTCGACGCCGCGCTCGGTCCGATCGGCGCCGGCATCGCGATCCAGTTCGACTACTTCGCCTGCACCCCGATCCTGCTGACCTTCGGCGTCGTCATGGCCCAGCGCTACGGCTCGGGCGGCGACTCGGTCCCGGCCTGGCTGCGGCTGGCCCGCGTCCCGCCGTTCTGGGCGGCGGTCGCCGGCGTCACGCTGAACGCGCTGGGGATCGCGCTGCCGGAGGCCCTCGCAGGGTTGCTGGACACGCTCGGTGCCGGGGTCGTGCCGCTGATGCTGCTGGCGCTGGGCATGAGCCTGTCCTGGCAGGCCCTGGACCGGGGTACGGCGTGGGCGATCGTGCCCGTGCTGGCCATCCAGCTGGCCATTCAGCCCCTGATCGCCCTGCTGTTGACCGACGCCATCGGCCTGACCGGCGACTACCGCACGGGGGCGATCCTGGAGGCGGCGATGCCGAGCATGGTCCTCGGCATCGTGCTCTGCGATCGCTACGGACTCGAGTCGCGCTACTACTCGCTGATCGTCACGATCTCGACCGCCTTGTCGCTCGCCACCCTGCCCGTCTGGCTCTACCTGCTCACCGGAACGTAAACGCCAGGCGTAATTGCGACCGGTGGTCAATCCGCGGCAGGCGGATCCCCGCGGGCAACGCCCGGCATCCACGGGATATCGGTAACGCCCGGCTCGTAGCCGAGCTGCTTGATCAGGGTCGTCAGCTGACCCCGGTGATGCGTCTGGTGATTGAACATATGGGTCACGAGGATCCAGGCGGGCACCACGCGGGTAATCCGGTCGATCCCGCTGGTGTATTCGAAGTCCGCCGCGAGCCATTCGGGATCGAGTCCCCGGGCCCAGCAGAGAATGCGATCGTCCATGGCCTCGCGTTCGCGGCGCAGCTCCGAGAAATCCTCGAACAGATCCTCGCCGATCGGTTTGAGGTCGAATCGCTCACCGGTGAACCGGCCCAGCCAGGCACGATCGCCGAACAGGAGGTGGTTGAGCGTGCCATGCACGGACCGGAAGAAGGCACCGAGATCGCGTCGACGCTCCGCGTCGGACATCTCCGCGCAGACCGCGTACAGCTTGCCGTTCATCCACGCATTGTAGCGGGCCATGAGTTCGTACTGCTGCGGCGTACTCATAGCGATTGCATCCCCCTGCCGGCACATGGATTACGGTTTCAGGCCTCCCGATTCCGTGCCCTCAGGTCGCGCAGGCGCTCCGCGATGCGCGCCTCGAGGCCGCGCTCGACCGGCTCGTAATAGACCGTTTCCCCCATCGCGTCGGGGAAGTACGTCGCACCGGCAGCGAAACCGTCCGGTTCGTCGTGGGCGTAGCGGTAGCCCTCACTCCAGCCGTGTTCCTTCATCAGCGCCGTCGGGGCATTGCGCAGATGCATGGGGACCTCGGCCGAGCCGGTCGATTTGGCGTCGCGCGTGGCGGCCTTGAAGGCCGTATACACCGCATTGCTCTTGGCGGCGCAGGCCATGTACACGATGGCCTGGGCGATGGTCAGATCGCCCTCCGGACTACCGAGGCGCTCATAGGTATCCCAGGCCTGCAGGCCGAGCTGCAGCGCCCGCGGATCGGCGTTGCCGATGTCCTCGGAGGCGAAGCGGACCACGCGGCGGCAGATATAGAGCGGGTCGCAGCCGCCGTCGACCATGCGGCAGAACCAGTACAGCGAGGCATCCGGATTGGATCCGCGCATCGCCTTGTGCAGGGCCGAGATCTGGTCGTAGAAATAGTCCCCGCCCTTGTCGAACCGTCGCAGGCTCTCGCGTGAGACCTGTTCGAGGATGTCGTCGGTGATCCGCCCGTCGCCCTCGCCCTCCGCGAGATCCGCGGCGATCTCGAGCAGCAGCAGGGCCCGACGGGCGTCGCCGTCGGCGGCCGCGGCCAGGCGATCGCGCTCGTCCTCGTCCATGGCGATACCGCGGCCGGCGAGACCACGCTCGGTGTCCTCCAGTGCACGATCGATCACGCCGCGGATATCCTCCGCCGTCAGCGCCTTGAGGATGTAGGTGCGCACGCGCGAGAGCAGCGCGTTGTTGAGTTCGAACGACGGATTCTCGGTGGTCGCGCCGATGAAGAAGACGGTGCCGTCCTCGACGTGCGGCAGGAAGGCATCCTGCTGCGCCTTGTTGAAGCGGTGCACCTCGTCGACGAAAAGGACGGTCGGACGGCCATCGTACTGGCGCACCTCGCGGGCCCGATCGATGGCCGCCCGAATATCCTTGACGCCGGAAAGGACGGCGGACACGGCGATGAACTCGGCGCCGCAGCGCGCGGCGATCATGCGGGCCAGCGTGGTCTTGCCCGTGCCGGGTGGCCCCCAGAAGACCATCGAGTGCAGCCGATCGTGCTCGATCGCCTCGCGCAGCGGGCTGCCGGCACCAAGGATGTGCTGCTGGCCCGCGAACTCATCGAGAGCGCGCGGGCGCATGCGATCGGCCAGCGGCCGGTAATCGGGCCCTTCCGCCGTGCCCTTGCGATCCTCACCGCCCGGACCGGTATCCAGCAGTGAGCCCTGGCGGTCCCCGGCCATATCAGCCGTCCCCGTTGATCCCGTCGGCGCCGGGCCCGATCACGTCGACGCCCTCGGGGGGCTCGAAGCGAAACCGCTCCGGCGATACGTCCGGGTTGAGCTCGACATTGTTGAACAGGATCTGGGTCGCCTGATCGAAGCGGTCGCGCAACTCCATGACCTTGAGCGAGCGGTCATCGAAGCCCAGGTAGATCTCATCGAAATCCGTATCGTCGACCTTCGGTCGCAGACGCACCCAGTAAAGGCCCTCGCGCTTGCCGAGATCGGTCAGGTTGAACTGCTCGGACAGCGGTTGCGAGTCCGAGAGCAGCATGATCGGCGCCGTACCCAGCGCACGCTCGGTTTCCTTGACCGTCACCTGTTCCAGATCGACATCATAGATCCACAGGCGCTCGCCATCGGCGACGATCATCTGCTGGTACGGCTCACGATACTCCCACCGGAACAGCCCGGGACGCTTCAGCCAGGCCAGCCCTTTGCTCTCGCGGATCGGCTCCTGGTCTTCGTCGTAGCGCGTCTGCACGAACCCCGCCGTGAACGACTCCAGTCCCTGGGTAAAGTCCTTCAGCCGCTCCAGCGCCTCCCCGGCCGACGCCGGCACCGCCAACAGACCGAGAAGCATGCCCAGAAGGCTCTTACGTATCGTCTTGATGCCCATTGGTTATCAGGGCTCCTTGCAATGGATCGAATGTGGTCGATTGATCCGGTGAAAATTCGGTATCTCGCCAAGACGCCAGGCGCGCCAAGGAAAGTCAAAGGCAGAATGCGTTCGTGACCGGGCATTCAGATGTATGTCACTCATCGGCCCAGCGTGATGCCCTGATTCTTCGTTCGACACTCAACGTGAACCTTTCTGCAGCCCGGGTTTTACACTCATTATCGCCTTTCTTGGCGCGCTCCGCGTCTTGGCGAGAGATTGCCTTTGACTTTCCCTGGCGCACCTGGCGTCTTGGCGAGAAAACGATTTTCACTGCCTTTCTAATCGCCCTCACTCCTTCGGCGGTGGCGGTGCAACCACCTCGCGGGCGCCGTTGGACTGGACGGGGGAGACGACGCCGGCGCTTTCCATTTCCTCGACGATGCGGGCGGCCCGGTTGTAGCCGATCTTGAGGCGGCGCTGGACGTAGGAGATCGATGCCTTGCGGCTCTCGGTCACGATCGCCACTGCTTCATCGTACAGCGCATCCGACTCGCCACCGTTATCGCCGCCGGATTCCCCAGGCAGCGTGCTGCCCGCTCCGGACTGCTCCTCGATAATGGATTCGTCGTACGTGGGCGGTCCGGCCTTTTTCAGGCTCTCGACCACGGCATGCACCTCGTGATCATCGACGAATGCGCCGTGCACGCGCTGCGGATAGCTGGTCCCGGCCGGTACGTACAGCATGTCGCCATTGCCGAGCAGCTGCTCGGCACCCTGCTGATCGAGGATGGTCCGCGAATCGACCCGCGAGGACACCTGGAAGGCCATCCGGGTCGGGATGTTGGCCTTGATCAGGCCCGTAATGACATCGACCGACGGGCGCTGGGTAGCCAGCAGCAGGTGGATCCCGGCGGCGCGCGCCTTCTGGGCGATCCGCGCGATGAGTTCCTCCACCTTCTTGCCGACCACCATCATCATGTCGGCGAACTCATCGATCACGACAACGATATAGGGCAGCGGCTCGAGCGTCGGTGCGGGTGCCTCCGGATCGGCCGCCTCTTCGGGCTTGTAGAACGGATCCTTGATGGGCTCGCCGGCGTCGATCGCCTCCTGCACCTTGCGGTTGAACCCGGCGATGTTGCGCACGTTCTGTGACGCCATCAGTTTGTAGCGCCGCTCCATCTCGGCGACACACCAGCGCAGGGCGTTGGCGGCCTCCTTCATGTCCGTCACCACCGGCGCGAGCAGATGCGGGATGCCTTCATAGGCATTCAGTTCCAGCATCTTCGGGTCGATCAGGATCAGGCGCACGTCCTTCGGCTGGGCCTTGTACAGCAGACTCAGCAGCATGGCGTTCACGGCGACCGACTTGCCGGAACCGGTCGTCCCCGCGACCAGCAGATGCGGCATCTTCTGCAGATCGGCGACCACCGGCTGACCGCTGATGTCCTGCCCCAGCGCCAGCGTCAGCGGCGACTTGGACTGATCGTATTCCTGCGAGCGCAGGACCTCGGAGAGCCGCACCATCTGCCGCTGTTCGTTCGGGATTTCGAGACCGACCGTGGACTTGCCCGGAATGACCTCGACGACGCGCACGCTGACCACCGACATCGAGCGCGCGAGGTCCTTGGAGAGATTCGTGATCGCGCTGACCTTGATGCCGGCGGCCGGCTGCAGCTCAAAGCGGGTAATGACCGGTCCGGGATGAACGGCGACCACCTCGGCCGTGATGTTGAAGTCATCGAGCTTGTGCTCCAGCAGCCGAGACATGGCCTCCAGCGATTCGTTCGAATAACCGCCTTTCTCATCCTTCGCCGAATCCAGCAGCGAGAGCGACGGCAGCTGCGAATCCGAGGGCGTCTCGAACAGCTGAATCTGTTTCTCTTTCTGGGCGCGCTTGCTCTCCTTCGGCGCCTCGACGACCGGCTCGATCCGCGGGGCCTTCTTACGCCGCGATTCGGTCTTGCGCGTCTCGCGGGCCACTTTCTGCTCGCGCTGCTGGCGCGCGCGCCGGGCCTGAAGGCGTTCGCGGATCGCGGCCGTGGCGCGCCGGAGCCACGCACCCAGCCAAAGCACGCCCCGGCCGAGCGCGTCCATCACGCCGAACCAGGAGATGCCGGTGAACAGCGTTACCGCCGCGAGCAGCAGCGCCAGCAGCAGCAGCGTACTGCCGAGCAGGCCGAGCACCCGGATCCCCTGAATCGAGATCACGCCGCCGAGGACGCCGCCCGCCTCGGCCCCGATCGGGAGCGTGCCCGGTGCCGCCGCGAAGTGCAGTGAAGCCAGCCCGCAGGCGGCCAGCAGCGTGAACAGGAAGCCGGCCCAGCGCAGCAGGTGGAAGCGGATCGCACCGGCCTCGTCCGCCGGCACACGGCCGCGGTACACGATCCATCCGCCCCAGGCGACCATGACCGGGATCAGGTACGCGATATAGCCGAACAGATAGAGAAAGATGTCCGCGAACCAGGCACCGGCGTGACCGCCGGCGTTCTGGACGGGGCCACCGGTGCCGGTATGCGACCAGCCGGGGTCCGCGGTATTGAAAGTCAGCAGGGAAAGCAGCAGATAGGCGGAGATCGCCAGCAGGAGGAAGAACGCCCCCTCACGGAGTCCTCGCTGGACATGGCGCACGATCGCCGGCGGGCCGTCGCTGCCGCGTTGCTTTTTGGCCTGCGCCAAACCGGAGTCCCCGTCGCCGGTCGACCCCCGCCCGTCGCGGTATGCGCTTTACCGGGTGGGGGCCGTCTCGTAACATTGCCGGCTTGCGGGCGAACGCCCGGCCGGCTTCTCGAACGGACGATTATACATGAGCGAAACCAGGCATTGCCGCCTACTGATTCTCGGATCGGGCCCGGCGGGCTATACCGCCGCGGTCTACGCGGCGCGCGCGAACCTCGAACCGGTCCTCGTCACCGGCATGGAGCCGGGTGGGCAGCTGACGACCACGACCGAGGTCGACAACTGGCCGGGCGACAACAACGACCTGCAGGGCCCCGAGCTCATGGAGCGGATGGGTGAGCACGCGAAACGGCTCGGCACGGAGGTCGTCAACGACCACATCCACAGCGCCGATCTGTCGGTCCGCCCGTTCCGTCTCGAGGGCGATGCGGGCGTCTACACCTGCGACGCACTGGTGATCGCGACCGGCGCCACCGCGCAGTACCTCGGGCTCGAATCGGAGAGCCGCTTCGCCGGCCGCGGGGTCTCGGCGTGCGCGACCTGTGACGGTTTCTTCTACCGCAACCAGGATGTGGCAGTGGTCGGCGGCGGCAACACGGCGGCCGAGGAGGCCCTCTACCTGGCCAACCTCGCCCGCCACGTGACCGTGGTGCACCGGCGCGACAAGCTGCGCGCGGAGGCGGTGCTGCAGGACCAGCTGTTCGAACTCGAAAACCAGGGCCGGCTGAGCTTCGAATGGAATAGTGAGGTCGAAGAAGTCCTCGGCGACCAGATGGGCGTCACGGGCCTGCGTCTGATCAACCGCCAGACCGGTGAACACAAGGAACTGACGGTGACCGGGATGTTCCTCGGCATCGGCCATATCCCGAACACCGGTCTGTTCGAGGGCCAGCTTGAGATGAAGGGCGGCTACATCATTGTCCAGAGCGGGCTGCATGGCAATGCGACCGCGACCAGCGTCCCGGGCGTTTTTGCCGCCGGCGACGTCGCCGACCATGTCTACCGCCAGGCGGTCACCTCGGCCGGCACCGGCTGCATGGCAGCCCTGGATGCCGAGCGTTACCTGCAGGAACAGGCGAGCGACCAGGCGGCTTAATCCGAGAGATCCCCCGGGCGCGGTTGCGAGATTCCATCCCCGGGGGTTCGGCTACGCTCCGGTTCCGGGTTCTCGCCAAGGCGCAAAGGGCGCCAAGGGACGCGAAGACTGACTGTAGGAGCGGCCTTGGCCGCGAACCGCCGTGAACTGGCGTTCCGGGTCGGGTATCCGTAAGCGGTTGACCGTTACGCGCCACCGCGATCGCATCTGCGCCCACAGCGGTCATGCTGAACCCGCGGGGCGTGGAAATCGGTTCGCGAGCAAGCTCGCTCCTACAGGTTGTTTCCTTCCTTTGCGCCTCTTGGCGCTCTCCGCGCCTTGGCGAGAACCATGGGACGGGTGTTCCACCGGCCTCAGAAGACCCAGAGGCTACCCGGTCGGTCCGATGCCGGCGGAGGACGCAGGCAATGCAGCTCGAAGTCCTCAAACGCTTCGACGATGTCGAACCGGCCGAATGGAATGCGCTTGCCGGCGAGTTCCCGTTCCTGCGCCACGAGTTCCTGAGCGCGCTCCAGCGTCATGGCTGTATCGGGCGCGACTATGGCTGGATTCCGTACTTCCTGCTGCTGCGCGACGGCCCGGAAGGTGCGCTCCTGGCAGCGGCGCCGACTTTCCTCAAACTCAATTCGTTCGGCGAGTTCGTATTCGATTTCGCGTGGGCCGAGGCCTATGAACGCCACGGACTGCGTTACTACCCCAAGCTCGTCGCCGCCGCTCCCTACACGCCGGCCACCGGGCCTCGGCTGCTGGTCGCGCCGGGACAGGAGCGCGAGCGGGTCGCGGCCACGCTCGCGGCGGCAGTGCGCGAGCAGGCGGAGGAGCTCGGGGTCTCCAGTCTGCACTGGCTGTTCCCGGTCGAGCACGACCTGGAGACCCTGAGCGCGGACGGCCTGTTGATCCGCGACGATATCCAGTATCACTGGACCAACGATGGCTATGCCGATTTCGATGCCTTCCTGGAGGCGTTCACCAGCCGCAAGCGGAAAAAAGCCCGCCGAGAGCGCCGCCGCGTGCAGGAACAGGGCATCGAGATCGTCCGGCGCCACGGATCGGACATGGACGCCGAGGAGTGGACCCTCGCCCATCACTTCTATGCCGCGACCTTCGAAAAGAAGTGGAACATCCCGGTCCTGACGCGCGACTTCTTCGCCGAACTGGGACGAACGATGGGCGATCGGATCATCGTCGTGTTCGCCCGCATCGCCGGGCGGACCGTGGCCGCGGCCATCCTGTTCCGGGGCGGCGACACCCTCTACGGACGCTACTGGGGCTGCGATGCCGATTTCCACAGCCTCCACTTCGAACTCTGCTACTACCAGGGTATCGAGTACGCGATCGAACAGGGCCTGCAGCGGTTCGAACCCGGCGCGCAGGGCGAGCACAAGATCGCCCGCGGCTTCCTGCCGACCTGGACCCACTCCGCGCACTGGATCGCGGAACCCGCATTCCGCGATGCGATCGCGGACTACCTGGACCGGGAGCGGCAACTACTCGCCGCCCACTTTCGCGAATTGGCATCCGGCTCTCCCTTCCGTGATCGGGACGACGGGGGCTAACCGCGCGATCCCACCCGAGCCGCAACGGTGGCATCCTGTCCCCGCCATGCAGACGATCCGTGACCGATGCCCATAGCCCTGCTACCGCACGACGATGACAGCGTCCCGTTCCCCGCGGTCGATACCGCCGCGCGCGAGCCGAACGGACTGCTCGCCGTTGGCGGCAGCCTGCGACCACGGCGGATGCTGGATGCCTATCGCCATGGGATTTTCCCGTGGTTCGGTCACGGCGAGCCGATTCTCTGGTGGTCACCCGATCCCCGTTGCGTGATTTTCCCGGACCGCCTGCACGTCTCGCGCCGTCTGCGGCGGACTCTCAGGCGGGAGGTATTCACCGTCACCCGGAATCGGTCCTTCGAGGCGGTCGTACGCGGCTGTGCCGAGCCGCGCGCCGACAGCCCCGGGACCTGGATCGTGCCGGCGATGATCGACGCCTATATCGAACTGCACCGCCTCGGTTACGCGACCTCGTTCGAGTGCTGGCGGGACGGCCGGCTCGCCGGCGGCATCTATGGCGTGCACCTCGGCCGGGTGTTCTTCGGCGAATCGATGTTCAGCCGCGCGACGGATGCCTCCAAGGTCGCGTTGACCGCCACCGCGGCCGCCGAAGATGTCGAGCTGATCGACTGCCAGCTGAGCAATCCGCATCTCGAGCGCATGGGGGCCGAAGAGATACCGCGCGCGCATTTCCGGACGCTGATCGCGCGCCTCGGTGTCCCCGACGCCTGAAGTCATCCGCCTGTCACGCGGCGCGGGCACACTCACTCCCGGATCCGTTGCAGCAACTGCGGTTACGGGAACGCTGATGGACGAATACATCGACGAACTGCTCGACGAGCGCGCGCCGTTGCGCGAACCACTGAGTGATGAACCGGACGAGGAAGGCTTCGAACTCTGATCCGGCCGCGGCTGGCTGCAGCGCGATCGGCGTGGCAGGATTCGCTGTCCCTCGACGGCACCACCGGTACGCGTATGAATCTCTGGCTGCGACTGCTCCTGCTCCATCTGACCCTCAAGCGCCAATCGCGGGTCGATCTGCTTGAAGAGGTGGTGCTGGACCTCCGCGTCTGGCCGACGGACCTCGACATCCAGCGCCACATGAACAATGGCCGCTACCTGTCGGTGATGGATCTCGGCCGCTATGCACTCATGGCGCGGACCGGCCTGCTGGGTGTCGCCACGCGGCAGCGCTGGATGCCCCTCGTCCGGGGTCTCGAGATCGAATACTTCAAGCCCCTGATGCCGTTCCAGCGTTTCCGCCTCCATACCCGGCTCGCCGGCTGGGACGAAAAGTGGCTCTACCTGGAGCAACGCTTCGAGACCGATGAGCGCGTCTGCGCCAGCGCCCGCATCCACGGCCTCCTGCGCGGCCGCGATGGCAATATCGCCCCGGACCGCTTGCTGCAGGCACTGGGCGAGGGGCATCGCGAATCCCCCCGGACGCACGACCGGCCGTGCCCGCCAGTCACGGCCCGCGCCACACCCCGCATGCGTTGAGGGCGTGCTACGCTCGGCGGGTCGGCCCGATGGCCGATCCGTTACCACCGATCAGAAGAGGACCCCGCCGTGAAATTCGAGACCCGTGCCATCCATGCGGGCTACGCGCCCGATCCGACCACCCATGCCGTGGCGGTGCCGATCTACCAGACGACTTCCTACGCGTTCGACGACACCCAGCACGGCGCCGATCTGTTCGACCTCAAGGTGCAGGGTAATATCTACACCCGCATCATGAATCCGACCAATGCGGTGCTGGAACAGCGGGTGGCCGAACTCGAGGGCGGCATCGGCGGACTGGCGACGGCTTCCGGCATGGCCGCGATCACCTACGCGATCCAGACGATCGCACGCGCCGGCGACAATATCGTCACCACCAGCCAGCTCTACGGCGGCACGTACAACCTGTTCTCCCACAGCATGCCGGCCATTGGCATCGATGTCCGCTTCGCCGGTCATGACGATTTCGACGGCCTCGCCGGCCTGATCGATGAGCGCACCAAAGCGCTGTTCTGCGAGACCGTGGGCAACCCCTCCGGCAACGTGGTCGACATCGCGCGCCTCGCGGAGATCGCGCACGCGGCCGGCATCCCGCTGATCGTCGACAACACGGTGCCGACGCCCTACCTGTGGCGGCCGATCGAGCATGGCGCCGATATCGTCGTCCATTCCCTGACCAAATACATGGGCGGGCATGGCACCACCGTCGGCGGCTGCGTAGTCGATTCCGGCAACTTCCCGTGGACCGAGCACGCCGCGCGTTACCCGATGCTGACCGAGCCCGATCCCTCGTACCACGGTGTGGTCTTCACAGACGCCGCGGGGCCCGCCGCCTACATCACCCGCTGCCGCGTCGGCCCGCTGCGCAACACGGGCGCCGCCCTGTCCCCGTTCAATGCCTTCCAGATCCTGCAGGGGATCGAAACGCTCGCGCTGCGCATGGAGCGCCACTGCGACAACGCCCAGGCCGTGGCGGAACACCTGCGCGCCCATGGCGAGGTCACCTGGGTGAAGTTCGCCGGCCTCGAGGACAGCCCCGACCACCCGCTGGCGAAGCACTACATGGATGGGCGCGCCGCCTCGATCCTGTCGTTCGGTATCGAGGGCGGCCGTGACGCCGGTGCCAGGTTCATCGATGCCCTGCAGCTGATCACCCGGCTGGTGAACATCGGCGACGCCAAGACGATCGCCTGTCACCCGGCGACCACCACGCATCGCCAGCTCGATCCGGATGAACTCGAGAAGGCAGGCGTCAGCCAGGACATGGTGCGCTTCTCGGTCGGGATCGAGCATATCGACGACATCCTGGCCGATATCGACCAGGCGCTTGCCGCGGCCCGCGCCTGACCGCGACCAGGAGCGGCGGCGGCACGATTCGTGACCGCCGCCGGTCCCTGCGACTATCATGGGTGCGGTACAGTCCACCGCGGAGGTGCAGCATGGACGAGGAACTCTTCAACAAGCAGATGCGCGGCTTCCTCAAGAAAGTCGGCATCACGTCGCAGCGGGAGCTCGAAAAAGCGGTCTACGAGCGCGTTGGTGACGGCCGCCTGCAGGGCAACGAAAGCCTGCCGGCCTCGGTTGTCCTGCGGGTCCCGGAACTCGATCTGGAAGTGACGATCGACGACGAGATCCGTCTCGAATAGCAGCCGTCGAGGGGCGTGATCATGGATGACGCGGAATTCCGCTCTCTGCATCGCCGCGAACTGGCGGATGACCGCATCAATGGCGCCAGCCAGCTGGCGCGCAAGGCCCTCGACAGCCTGGCGGAATTCTCCGGGAGCTGCTCGGCCGACGAGCCTGATGAACTGCAGGAATCGCTACTCGAGTTCGCCGAGGAACTGCAGTATGCCCGCCCCAACATGGCCCCGATCCACAACCTGGTCGAGCGCTGGGCGGATCGGGTCGCCGGCCTGGAGCCCGCCACGACCGAGGAACTGCGTCGTGACGGCGCCACGATCGCCCAGGAGCTTTCCGACGGGTCGATCCACGCGGTGGCGGCCGCCGCTCATGAGGCGGCGCGTCTGATCGGCCCCGGCGCGACCATCATCACCCACTCCCTCAGTTCGACCGTGCTGGAGGCCTTCCGCGCGCTCGCCGCGGCCGACGTCAGCGCCATCGTGACCGAGTCCCGCCCGGGGCTCGAGGGCCGCAACCAGGCCCGCTACCTGGATAAGGCGCGCGTCCCTGTCAGCTTCATCACCGATGCCCAGCTCGGCCACTTCAGCCGGATCGCCGACGTCGCCCTCGTGGGCGCGGATACCCTGCTGGGCGATGGCGCCCTCGTGAACAAGGCCGGCACCTATCTGCTGGCCCTGGCCGCGCGTGACTGCGGGATCCCGTTCTATGTCTGCTGCGAGAGCTTCAAACAGGTCCCGTACGGCGCGGCCTCGTTCGAGCTGGAGACACTCGACCCGGGCGAACTCGACGCGCCGCGCGGCCGCTACATCACCCCACTCAACGTCTATTTCGATATCACGCCGGCCCGCCTGATCGACGCATGGATCGACGAAACCGGCGTCCGCTACGCCGCCCGCGCCGACAGCGACCAAGATTAACTCCATTTCTGCGTTTTCTGCATATCTTCCTGTTTATAAACGTTTTACATGAGCCCGATCGGGTTCAATAGCGGACAAAAGCCGCGCAGCGAATGTATCGTTCCACGCATCAACTATTGTTGAACTTATACGTGTAACTTATTGTTTTTTCGTTTCTATTAGGCGGAACACCGAAGTCTTTTCCGGAGATCACCCGCAAAAACGTTCAAAACGTCCAGTGGCCGCAATTACGGCCGTTGACCCTTGGCCGCGCCCATGCCGGCATTGGTACAGGGGCCATCGGCCACTACAATCACAGGGCCACGCTCAGGAGCCGCCCCCATGCCGCAACCGATCGCCATCCCCGCCCTGTCGGACAATTACGTCTGGCTGATCCGATCCGACCACGGCAGCAACTGCGCGATCGTCGATCCCGGCGAAGCCGGCCCCGTGATCGAGGCGATCCGCAGGGAGGGCCTGGACCCCGTGGCGGTCCTGATTACCCACCGCCACCATGACCATGTCGGCGGTCTGAAGGAGATCCGTTCGGCCTGGCCCGACATCCCCGTCTACGGCCCCGCCAGCGAACCGGTCGACGGCGTCACGGAAGCGGTCGAGGACGGCGCCCGGGTGGAACTGGAGGGGCTCGACCTCGAGCTCGACGTGATCGCGACGCCGGGGCACACGCTGGGCCATGTCGTGTTCCATGGCGGGGGCCTGCTGATCTCCGGCGATACGCTGTTCGCTGGGGGCTGTGGGCGCGTCTTCGAAGGCACGAACGACCAGATGCACGCGTCGCTGGAACGACTGTCCGAACTGCCCCGCCAGACCGTCTGCTGCTGCGGGCATGAATACACGCTGGCGAACCTGGAGTTCGCTCTTGCCGTGGAACCGGACAACGCGGCCCTGGTCCAGCGCCAGCACGATGCCCGGGCCCTGCGCGACGCGGGCCGGCCCACGGTCCCCTTCGAACTCGGCGACGAACTGCGTACCAATCCCTTCATGCGCTGCCAGGAACCGACCGTCCACCAGGCCGCCGAGGCCCACGCCGGCCGCGAACTCGAAACCCCGGCCGAGGTATTCGGGGTCCTCCGCGACTGGAAAAACGACTTCTGAGCGTTGGACGCGGGCCGGCCTTGCGCGGTCCGCGGCCATGGATACCGGCCCGGGACATGTCACCGCGCAATCCCGGCACTCCCCGGCGGCGGGCGACGGTGCATGTCACGAATGCGAGGGGCACCGGGAAAGACCGGCCTACACGGCAACCTCAGCCCTCAGCCCTCAGCCCTCAGCCCTTGGCCCTTGGCCCTCTCCCTTCGCCCATCTCAGCGCGACGGAATCGCCCCGCGAAACCTGCTAGAGTTTTCGCATTCCCCGGCGAGAGGGCCCGGAAATGGACTTCTTCACATTCCGCAATCGCGACGGGAAAGACGACTACGAAGACCCGCGCCGTGCGTTCCTGGTCAAGGCGCTCACCATGGGGGTGTTCGCGCTCGGCGGTCCCCTCGCCTGCTCCCGCGCCCTGACGCGGCCAGCGGACGAAGACCGGATCCTTGCACCTGGGCGCTCGATCTATCGCGTCCGCGGCGATGTCCGTGTCAATGGCGAACCCGCCGATCGCCGGACCCGCATCGACCCGAACGCCAGGATCGAGACCGGCAGCAATGCGGAACTCGTGTTCGTCGTCGGCAAGGATGCATTCATCCTGCGGGGGAACAGCACGCTGGAACTGTCCGCGCTGGGGGTCGCGGTCGCGAGTAACGGCTTCCCCGCCGGCATCGGCATCGCCTCGGCGCGAGCCTCGATCCTCGGCGGCCTGCGGCTGCTCTCCGGCCGTCTACTGTCCGTGTTCGGCGCGCGCGGACCGGATGAGCCCCTTCGGATCCAGACACTGACCGCAACCATCGGTGTGCGGGGCACGGGGATCTATGTGGAGTCCGAATCCGACCGCAGCTACGTCTGCACCTGTTACGGGGCAACCCGGCTCGCCGCCGTCGGCGATCCGGCCAGCCGGGAATCGGTGACGTCCGAATACCACGATGCACCCCGTTACATCCTGGGCGATGGCGCCACGGGACACCGGATCGAACATGCGCCCGTGATCAACCACACGGACATGGAGCTTATCCTGATCGAGGAACTGGTGGGGCGGATCCCCCCGTTCGCCGCCCCGGGCGCGAACTTCAGGCGTCCACCCGGCGCGAGCCCGTACTGATCCGGGCACACCGGAATGTCCGTTTTCGATCAGGCGGCACTTACGCGGCGCCCCGTCAGCGCCGGGGTCGTTCGGCCACCCGGTCGCGCAGATACACGGGAAGGGCCCGCTCTGCCGGCACCGCCTC
The DNA here is from genome assembly GCF_001614315.2 of Halofilum ochraceum. Lineage (NCBI taxonomy): Bacteria > Pseudomonadati > Pseudomonadota > Gammaproteobacteria > Chromatiales > Ectothiorhodospiraceae > Halofilum > Halofilum ochraceum. Next base: position 74,983 of record NZ_LVEG02000008.1, on the reverse strand, counting down.
ACCCGCGGTGTACGCCGCCGTGGCAGCGGGTAACAGGTCGCGCGCCGCCGGCAGGGCGTGGCCCAGGCAGGCCTCGAGTGCGTCGCCGACACGCTCGGTGAGGCTGTCTTCGTAACGGGCCCATCCGGTACCGGCCCCGACCCATCCCCCGCCTGACGGTAACGGTACCGCCGCGGGGCTGGCGACGCATTCTTCGTCAGCCGCCCGCATGACACCCCCATCATCGAGCGCCCAGCCACCCCAATACACCTCGCCCATGCGCGCATCCAGCGCGGCGAGGACGCGGCGATGGCCGGTGCGGCGATGGACGCCCTGCGCGATGGCCGCCAGCGTGGAGACCGGGACGACCGGCCGATCCAGTGCGGCGGCCATGCCCTGGACGAGTGCGGTCGCGATACGCACGCCGGTGAAGGCACCGGGACCCCGCCCGAATGCGATGACATCAAGATCGGCGGCGACGATACCGGCCTCTTCGAGCACGGCGTCGACCATGCCCAGCACGCGATCACCGTGCTCGCGCGGTGCCTCCACCCAGCGCTCGAATACGCCGTCAGGGGTCTGCACGGCAACCGAACAGGCCTCGGTCGCGGTATCGATGGCAAGAAGTCTCATGCGCCACCGGTCTCCGGCACCGGATCGAAGAACCGTTCCACATCCGCGAGATCGCGCGTGCGCCCCATCGGCGGCAGGCTGTTGAGGAATACCCGGCCGTAGCCGCGCGAGTGCAGACGCGGGTCGCAGAGCATCAGTACGCCGCGGTCATCGACCCCGCGGATCAGCCGGCCGGCACCCTGTTTGAGGGCGATCGCGGCCTGCGGCAACTGATACTCGCCAAACGGGTTGCCGCCGGCGGCGCGCAGCGCATCGAGGCGTGCCTGTACGACCGGATCGCCCGGGGCCGCAAACGGCAGTTTATCGATGATGACGCAGGACAGGGCCTCACCGGGCACGTCCACGCCTTCCCAGAAACTCGCCGTGCCCAGCAGCACGGCCGATGACTCGCGCCGGAAGCGTTCGACCAGTTCATGCTTCGGCTGCTCGCCCTGCACCAGGATCGTATGCCGCCCTTCGCCGCGCAGCCGCTCCGCCGCCTGATGCAGTGCGCGATAACTCGTGAACAGGAAGAACGCGCGCCCGCCGGAGGCAGCCAGTACCGGACGCGCGGCCTCCAGAACCGCCTCCGTGTAGCCGGGATGCGACGGTTCCGGCAGCCCTCGGGGCAGATACAGCAGCGCGTTCCGCGCGTAGTCGAAGGGGCTGTCCACGAGGATCTCTTCGGCCTCATCCAGACCCAGGCGGCGCCGGAAATGGTCGAAACGCCCGTCAACCGACAGCGTCGCCGAGGTAAACAGCCACGCCGCCGGCCACTGATTCATCAGACGCGCGAACCGCCCGGCGATATCGAGCGGCGTCAGCGCCAGCGCGAAACCGGTCCGCCAGGTCTCGAACCACTGGACCAGGCCCGCATCGGCATCGGGCTCGAGCCATTCGTTGAGCAGCTTCGAGAGTTCACGTGCGCGCCGCGCACATTGCTCGAGGCCACGACCCCGCTCGGCCTGACCGGCCAGCTCGCCTTCCAGGGCCTCGACGGCGTCGCGCAGTCCGGCCAGTGCGTCGGTCACGCCCGGATCCCCGGCCACCTCGGACCAGCTCGCCCGCCGCGCCTCGCTGCCGAGCGCGAGTCGGAAGTCGCGGGCGGCCTGCTCGAGCGCCTCGGCCGCGTCCCGGATCCAGCCGGCATCGGCCGCCTCGCGCAGATGCTCGGCGATCGAATCGCGCGCGAGTTCCTGGATGTGGCGTGCACTGATGCGCTGGCCGAAGAAATTGGTCGCCGTATCGGGTAGCTGGTGCGCCTCGTCCAGGATGAACGCGTCGGCACTCGGCAGCACTTCACCGAAACCGCTCTCCTTCAGCGCCATATCGGCAAACAGCAGATGGTGATTGACCACGACCACATCCGCCTCCTGCGCCGCCTTGCGCGCCTGCAGGACGTGGCAGTCGCGGTAGAGCGGGCACTCCTGGCCGAGGCAATTCTCGGCGGTCGAGGTCACATACGGCCAGATCGGCGAGTCCTCGGGGACATCGGTGATCTCCGCGATATCGCCCGTCTGCGTCCGGCGCGCGGCCGCGCGCACGCGCTCCAGTTGTGCGGCCATCTCGGGCCTGCGGGTGAGCGGAACCCCATCCGCCAGTTCCATCCGGTGCAGACACAGGTAGTTCGAGCGGCCCTTGAGCAGCGCGGCCCGTACCGGTGTGCCGAGCGCGCGGCGCACGCGCGGGAGGTCACTGTGGAAGAGTTGATCCTGCAGGTGGCGCGTGCCGGTGGAGACGATGATCTTCTCCCCGCGGGTCAGCGCCGGCACCAGATAGGCGAAGGTCTTGCCCACGCCGGTCCCGGCCTCGCCGATCAGCGCCCCGCCCTCGATGAGCGTGCGCTCGAAGGCATCGGCGAGGGCCTGCTGACCGGGCCTCGGGGCAAACCCGTCGATCGAGCGCGCGATGGGGCCATCCGCGCCGAGCGCCTCACCCGCCGACGTCATTGGGCGCCGTCATCCCGCCCCGATGCCACCGCCGTGCGATCGCGGACGACGATGGCCTCGTGATCGAGGCGCTCGCGGATGCGCGCGGCGAGCTGTGCGGCCTCCGCGCGGCTGGCGGCGGGACCGACCCTCACCCGGTGGAAGCGCCGTTCATCGACCGTCACCGTGCGGATAAATGCCGGGAAGCCTTCGGCGTCCAGACGCGCCCGCACCGCGTCCGCCGTGGAAGCACGCGTGAAACTGCCTGTCTGAACAGCCCACTCGCCTGCCGGTGGCCGCTCCGGTTCCACGGGCGTCACACGTTCGGACGCGGCCGCCGCGGATCGCCCGCCATCCGGTGTGATCAGTTCATAGCCGGGAGGCAGTTCGAAGTCCGCACCGATGGCCGCCTCCCGGTCGACCTCGAATGCGGCCAGTTCGACGCGTTCCGCGATCGCGTCCGGCGGCAGGGTCGCGGTGTCCGCGGACGACGCTGCCCGATCGCGGGCCTCGTCCTGCGCCGCCACGGCTGGATCGTCGGCGTCAGGGCGTCCGTCGCCGCCGCGGGCCTGCCCACCACGCAACCCATCGGCTTTCTCCCGCGCTTCGCGCGCACCCGCCTCATCCCCGCGCCTTTTGCGGGCCTCGGCGATCAGAAGCCAGTTGCGGTAGCGCAGCAGGCGCCGATCACCGGCCAGGGCATTCGATTTGGCGGCCAGATTCTCGGCCACGGCGAAATCTTCCTGGCGCAGACGCATTTCGGCCAGGCGGCTCCAGAGGACGGGATCCTCGGGGGCGACCCGCAACGCACGTTCGAGCGCCTCGATGGCATCGCCGGTCCGGTTCTCGCGGCGCGCCTCCTCCGCCTGATCCCAAAGCATCGCCACGGCGCGGTTGTCCACCTCATGGCGTACCGACTTGTCCGTGTCGAGCGGGCCCTCGTCGGCCGGCGCCCCTTCATCAGCGTCGCGCGACGGGCCGGTGCCGGCGCAGCCGGCCAGCAGGAGAACGATCAACGGAATCAACAGGCGCGATTTCATCGGGCATCCCTCGAACGCCCCGTATCCCACAGGGATCCGGGCTCACAGCGGCGCGCCCGCTCAGGCACCGAGCCTTCGATAAACGGCAGGCGGAGCGCTTCGTCGCAGTCCTCCGGCAGGCTGTACCCGGAAGCGGGATCGACCGGCACTTCGACGATGCCCGGCGGTGGCGTCGAGCGGCGTTGCACCACGGACAGTTGCCCCATCATATCGGCCCAGACACGCAGCGCGCCAGCACTGCCCGTCAGGCCGGCCGGACGATTGTCGTCGCGCCCGACCCAGACCACGCCCACACGCCGCCCATCGAAACCGGCGAACCATGAATCGCGCAGTTCATCGGTGGTGCCCGTCTTGCCCGCCACACGCCGTCCCGGCAACAGATGCCGCAGCGCGCGTGCGGTCCCTTCCTGAGCGACTCGCTCCATGGCGGTATTGACCAGGTACGTCGGGGCCGGATCGAGCGCCTGGCGCACGTCGATCGAATCCTCGCTGAGCGTTTCGCCGTCACCCGACTGCACCGCCGAGATCGTGGACAGCGGGGTGTCGAAACCGCCGGCCGCGAAGGTCTGATACATCCGGGCCACCTGCAGCGGGGACAACGACGTCGAGCCGAGCAGATCGGCCGGCATCAGCGAGCCCGCCGCGCGGATGCGCAGGCGCTCCAGGGTTCGACCGACCGCCGGCAGGCCGAGATCCATACCCAGCCGGGCCGTCGCCGCGTTGTAGGAATGCACGAGTCCGTCAATCAATGGTACCTCGCCATGGAACTCGCCGGAGTAGTTTTCCGGCTCCCACACCGGGCTGCCGGTGCGCTCGATCCGCAGCGGCTCGTCGCGCAGGGGCGTAATCAGGGTGTACTCATCAGGCCGCTCCAGCGCGGTGTAGTACACGGCCGGCTTGATCAACGACCCCACCGAGCGACGCGCGGACAGCGCCCGGTTAAAGCCGGAACGATCGCCTGCCCGATCGCCGACGATGGCGCGGACGGCGCCATTGTCATATTCAGCGACCACGACCGCGCCCTGCAGTTGCTCCCCGCCTTCATCGAGGCGATCGAGGCGCTCTGACAACGCCCGTTCCGCCGCCTTCTGGACGACGGGATCCAGATGGGTGAATACGCGCAGCCCGGCCTCCCGCAGTGCCTCCTCGTCATAATTGCGGGCGAGTTCGCGACGGACGAGATCCAGATAGGCGGGATAGGTGTGGAGGCGCACGGCGTCGCGATCGACCACGCCGAGGGGGGCGTCCATGGCCGCCTCGACCCGCTCGCGTTCCACGGTATCGGTACGGGCCAGCAGGCGCAGCACGGTATTCCGGCGTTGGCGGGCCCGCTCGGGATGCGCGCGCGGGTCGTAGTACGACGGCCCTTTGACCATACCGACCAGCAACGCGATCTCCGGGAGCTCCAGCTCACCGAGCGGGCGATTGAACCAGAATCGGGCGCCGAGACCGAAACCGTGAATCGCGCGCTTGCCATCCTGACCCAGATAGACCTCGTTGAGATAAGCACCGAGGATCTGATCCTTGCTGTAGTGCCACTCCAGTGAAAGCGCCATCAGCGCCTCGGTGAACTTCCGTCCGAGTGTCTGCTCGTTCGACAGGAAGAAGTTCTTCACCAGCTGCTGGGTCAGGGTGCTGCCGCCCTGGACGGTACGCCCCGCGCGTAGATTCGCCAGCGCCGCACGCAGAATGGCCGACGGCTGGACACCGACATGGGAGTGAAAATCCTGGTCCTCGACTGCAATCAGTGTCTCCGTCAACAGCGGCGGCGTATCCTCGAGGCGGACGAGGACCCGGTCTTCGCGGCGCCCGGGATAGACGCTGCCCATCCGTTCGGGCTCGATGCGTGCGAGGGCCGGACGCCCGGTTGCCGTATCGACGCGCGCGATTTCCTCACCCTCAAACCGGACGGTAAGACGCCGTGCCGGCTCCTGACCGTCCGGCCAGGCGAATGGACGCGTGTGGAGTTCGACTGTATTGCCGTCGACGTGATAGCGGCCCGGGCGCGACGTATCCGCCGTGCGCCGGTACCCCGCTGCCTCCAGATGCCGAACGACGGCCGTGCGCCCGATGTCGCGGCCATCGTGGATTTCCAGCGGGCGCGTGTAGACGTGCGCGGGCACCCGCCACTGCGTCTGGCCGAACTGGGCCCGGACCCGCATATCGAGCAGGACGAAGGAAGTCGCGCCGAACGCGAGGCCCACGCCGACGAGCAACAGCAACCACGGACGCAGGCGCGCGAGCCAGCCACGACGGCGGGTCGGGGAACGACGGCGAGGGGAACGTTTACGGGCAGCCACAGCGGGCGCATGTTGCCACAGGAGGCCGGGACACGCACCGATTGGCTCGGCTACGCGGCACGAAAAAACCCGCCCGGGACCCCGGGCGGGTCGAAAACGCTTCCGGGGCGGACTCGATCAGTTCTCGTCCTTGATATCGATCCGCCGCGACGTCTCGCGGGACTCCTCGGTCTTCGGCAGTTTGACGGTCAACACGCCATCGCTGAACCGGGCCGCGATCGAGTCGTGATCGACACTCTCCGGTACCCGGAAGCTGCGGCGATAGGCACCGTAACTGCGCTCGCTGAGATAGTACCCCTTGCGCTCGTCCTCACGTTCATCGCGGCGTTCGCCGGAGATCGTGAGGATCCCGTCGGAGTAATCCACCGCGACATCATCTTTCTTCATGCCCGGCAGATCGACCTGCAGTTCGTACGCCTCATCCGTCTCACTGAGATCCGCGCGACCGAAGGACTCGAGTCCGCCCTCTGCCAATGCATTCTCCAGCAGTTCGAACGGATCGCGGCCGAACGGGTCGAAAGCGGCCAGATCCCCGGTCCGCCGACCGCCGGCCGGTGCGACTCCACGCCCGCCGAAGCGATCGAACAGGCGATTCATCTCGCTGCGGAGCGAGGACAGGCCGCCCCCGCGAACCGGGACCTCGCGATCCGTCTGCCGTTCGGGCATACGGCTTACGTTTTCGTTGCTGCGCACCATGGTTATCACCTCCCGTTTGAATCGTCCACGGATACCAGCGGGCCGCGGGACGCCGCTGGCGTTCGCCCGCAACCCGTATTGATATATGGGAGAAATCCATGGGCCTTTCAAGAGAGTGCCAGGCCGGAGCCGGTGCGTGCGTTTCAGTAGGGGAATCAGCAGCGGGACCGGCAACCGATGGGCCCCGATCCCACCGGGTAACCGCGGAACGTCACGGGATCACTCCCATTCGATCGTCGCGGGGGGTTTGCCGGAGATATCGTAGACGACCCGAGAGATACCGCCGATCTCGTTGATGATCCGCCGCGACACGTGATCCAGGAATTCATACGGCAGGTTCGCCCAGTGCGCGGTCATGAAATCGACGGTTTCCACTGCCCGGAGAGCGACCACGTACTCGTACGCACGCCCGTCGCCGACGACCCCGACGGATCTGACCGGCAGGAACACCGCGAACGCCTGCGAGACGCGGTCGTAGAAACCGTGGCGCTCGAGTTCCTCGATGAAAATCGCGTCGGCCCGGCGCAGCAGATCCGCATATTCCTTGCGGACCTCGCCCATGATCCGCACCCCGAGCCCGGGACCCGGGAACGGGTGGCGGTACACCATATCCGCCGGCAGCCCCAGTTCCACCCCGATTCGCCGCACCTCGTCCTTGAACAGTTCCCGCAGCGGCTCGACCAGCTTCAGGTTCATGTGCTCCGGCAGACCGCCGACGTTGTGATGCGACTTGATCACATGCGCCTTGCCGGTATTGGTACCCGCCGACTCGACCACGTCCGGATAAATCGTCCCCTGGGCGAGATACGCCGCGTTGCGGAACTTCTTCGCCTCCTCGTCGAAGATGGCGATGAACTCGTTGCCGATGATGCGGCGTTTTTCCTCGGGGTCATCGACGCCCTCGAGCCGGTCGAGGAATCGGTCTTCGGCATCAATGCGGAACACGCGGATGCCGAAGTGTTCGGCGAAGGTCGCCATGACCTTGTCGCCCTCGCCCAGACGCAGGAGCCCGTTATCGACGAATACGCACGCGAGCTGATCCCCGATCGCGCGGTGCAGCAACGCCGCCACCACCGAGGAATCGACCCCGCCAGAAAGACCCAGGATGACCTCGCCGTCGCCGACCTGTTCCCGGATGCGCGCGATGGCGTCATCGATGATATTGCCGGCGGTCCAGAGCCCATCGCAGCCGCAGATGGTGCGCACGAAGCGCTCCAGGACCCGCCCGCCCTGCGGCGTATGGGTGACCTCCGGGTGGAACTGCAGACCGTAGAACGCGCGCTCGTCATCGGCCATCCCGGCCAGCGGCGCGTTGTCCGTCTCGGCGATGGTGCGGAAGCCCTCCGGCAGACGCCCCACCCGATCGCCGTGGCTCATCCAGACATCAAGCAATCCCTCGCCGCGCGGACCGGCGTGATCCTCGATGTCCTTGAGCAGCCGCGAATGGCCCCGCACGCGCACCTGCGCATAACCGAACTCGCGCTCATGCCCGGTCTCGACGCTGCCGCCCAGCTGCGCCGCCATGGCCTGCATGCCGTAACAGATCCCCAGCACCGGCACGCCGAGATCGAATACGGCATCGGGCACCCGCGGCGGCTCATCCCCGACCACGGACGCGGGACCGCCCGAGAGGATCACGCCGCGCGGATTGAATTCGCGCAGCTTGGCGTCGTCCCAGTCCCAGGGATGGATCTCGGAATACACCCCGAGCTCCCGGATCCGCCGCGCGATCAGTTGCGTGTACTGCGAACCGAAATCGAGAATCAGGATGCGCTGGTCGTGGATATCGGACATGGGACGAAGGCTTCCGGGTCAGGGGGTGGTACAGGTGCTCATGTGTGAAAAGAACCACGAATGAACACGAATGAACACGAATGGCTCCGGGGCAGCATCCGAGTTTGGTGGAGCTGCGCTGACACCACGCACCGCTGCCGGAACCACAGATAGACACAGATGAACACAGATAGATAAAGATCGTCGGTCCATGCGGGGCCAGAACTGCGGCAAGCCAACTCTCCGGTCGGTCCGAATCCGCGGCGAGGGATCGTTCGCCTTATCTGTGTTTATCTGTGTCCATCCGTGGTTCCGATTTTCACGGAAAACAACAACCCGAAATCAGCGCAGCTCCACGAACGTCCGCCGGCCACGGGAAACATTCGTGTCCATTCGTGTTCATTCGTGGTTCCCGACTTTCGCGGGAAGCCCGATCAGTCCACGCGGTAGTTTGGCGCTTCCTTGGTGATGGACACGTCGTGGGCGTGGCTTTCGCGGACGCCGGCGGCGGTGACGCGGACGAACTGGGCTTTTTCGCGCATGGTTTCGAGATCGCCGGCGCCGACGTAGCCCATGCTGGAGCGCAGGCCGCCGATCATCTGGTGGACGATCGCGCCGAGCGGGCCCTTGTAGGGGACGCGGCCCTCGATGCCCTCCGGGACGAACTTGTCGGCTTTGTCCTCATCATCCTGGAAGTAGCGGTCCGCGGAGCCCTGGTGCATCGCGGCGATCGAGCCCATGCCGCGGTAGGACTTGTAGGAACGACCCTGATACAGCTCCACTTCGCCCGGCGCCTCTTCCGTACCAGCGAACATGCTGCCGATCATCACCGACCATGCACCGGCCGCGAGCGCCTTCGCCATGTCACCGGAGAAGCGGATACCACCATCGGCGATCAGCGGCACGCCGGTGCCATCGAGACCGGCCGCCACGCTGGTGATCGCCGTGATCTGCGGCACGCCGACACCGGCCACGACACGGGTGGTGCAGATCGAACCCGGGCCGATGCCGACCTTCACCGCATCTGCGCCGGCAGCGACCAGATCCTTCGCCGCGGCGCCGGTTGCTATATTGCCGCCGATCACCTGGACATCGGGGTGGTGGTCTTTGATCCAGCGGACGGTGCGCAGCACACCCTCCGAGTGCCCATGGGCCGTGTCCACGACGATCGCATCCACGCCCGCCTCGACCAGTGCGTCCACCCGCTCCTCGGTGCCGGGCGACGTACTGACCGCGGCGCCGACCAGCAGCCGCTCGGCGCTGTCCTTCGCGGCGTTCGGGTTGTCGGTCGACTTCTGGATGTCCTTGAGCGTGATCATGCCGCGCATTTCGAAGCGGTCGTTGACCACCAGCACCTTCTCGATCCGGAACTGGTGCAGGAGTTCGATCGCCTCCTCCTTGCCCGCGCCCTCGCGCACGGTCACCAGCTTTTCCTTCGGCGTCATGATCGAAGAGACGGGCTCGTCCAGGCGGGTCTCGAAGCGCAGGTCGCGCCGCGTCACGATGCCCACGAGATCCTTGCCGTCGACTACCGGCAGACCGGAGAACCCGTGCTTATGGGTCAACTCCATCGCCTCGTGGATACTGGTGTCCGGGCTGATGGTCATGGGGTCCTGGACCACGCCGGATTCGAATTTCTTGACCTGGCGGACCTCGGCGGCCTGGCGCTCGACGGTCATGTTCTTGTGAACGATGCCAATGCCGCCTTCCTGGGCGAGCGCGATCGCCAGCCGCCCTTCGGTCACGGTATCCATCGCGGCCGAGAGCATCGGGATGTTCAGGGCGAGATCGCGGGTCAACCAGGTGCGTAGCTTGGCTTCTCTGGGCAGGACGTTCGAATGCGCCGGCAGGAGCAGAACGTCGTCGAAGGTGAGGGCTTCCTCGATAATCCGCATGGGCGGCAACTCGGACAATACGGCTGTGGGATAAGCCCGACATTATATCCCGCCAGGCCTTTCCCGTAAATCGCCAACACGGGCACGCGACCTCCGCATGGACCCACCGTGCGCCGGCCTCGACAACTCGGCGATAATGGCCCGAGATGGCCGCGTGGCGCCGGCCCTGAACGCTGCGGGGACGCCATTCATGATCACCGCGCCCCATTCACCGCAAGGACTCCATCGCATGTCGCCAACCCTGCTGGTCTGCCGCCTCGACGACCCGGCCATACGGCCGGCGGAGTGGCGCGAGCTGCTCACGGCCGGCGAGCGCCGGCGCGTCGACGGCCTGCGCCAGCAGGACGCCCGGAACCGAGCGCTGATTGCCCGCGCCCTGCTCCGACTGGAACTGGCGCAGCGCCTCGGGTGCCGCCCCGAGATGATCGATTTCAGCTTCGGTCCCGAAGGCAAACCGACCCTCACCGGCGGCGACGCCTGGCACTTCAACCTGTCGCATAGCCACGACCGGGTCGTGCTGGCGCTGGCGCCATATGCGCCTGTTGGCGTGGACGTCGAGTCGCGCGCGCGCCGCACCCGCATCGATGAGCTGGCGCGCCATTGGTATGGCGCCGACGAGCAGGCGGAACTCTCAGCCCTGGACGACGCCGCGCGTCGCTACCGCTTCTTCCAGGTCTGGACCGTCAAGGAGGCGGTCACCAAGGCGATGGGCCGCGGCATGTGGACCACGCTGTCCGGCATCCGCCTCACCGGTATCGAAACGGGCCGCCCGGACCTGCGCCTCTCGGGAAAGGCCGAGTGCTGCGCCCCGGTCGCCTGGTGGCATTTCGACGCCGGCGACGACTACAGCCTCGCCCTCTCCCACCTGGCGGGCGACGGCACCCCGCCCGACGTCTACTGGATCCGCCCCGGTGAAACACCGGAACCGATGACCGTTACCGCAGATCTGGCGGGGGTGCGCCACGGCGTGGATGGTGAGTGAAATGCCCGAAAGTCAAAGGCGATCTCTCGCCAAGACGCCAAGCGCGCCAAGGAAAGTCGAAATCTGTAAAGAGTGGGTGAGTGGGCGCGTTGATGTATCGGGTTAAGGGGCACGCTTTAGGGCCCTGATCGTCAGTCTGTCCCTGTGTGAGTTCCTCGCCGGCCAAACCTTTATGCCTTTCCTGGCGGGCTCCGCGCCTCGGCGAGAAATTGTCTTTGACCTTACTTGGCGCGCTTGGCGTCTTGGCGAGAGATCGCCGTTGACTTTCCCGGATTCGCGAAAAGGCCTACCCCGCAATCAACACGGAGCAGTTGTTGCCGCCGAAGGCGAAGGAGTTGCTGAGGCAGTAGCGCGGGCTGCCGGTGGGCAGTTTCCCGGGTTCTTCAAGCAGGCCGATCCGGGCCAGCGACTCGTCGCGCGGGCCGTTGAATATGTGCGCCGGCAGGACGTTGCCCTTGTTGTATTCGCTGAGCAGCAGCCAGCACAGGGCGACTTCGATCGCCCCGGCCGGGCCGAGGGTGTGGCCGGTCAGCGACTTGGTCGAACTGCAGGGTGTGTCGGGGCCGAGCACGCGCGCTACCGCCGCGCTCTCCATCTCGTCGTTCTTCGGGGTGGCGGTACCGTGGAGGTTCAGATAGCCGACCGCCTCGGGATCTACCCCGCCCTCATCCAGGGCCGCGCGCATCGCCGCTTCGGCCCCGATGCCGTCCGGCTCGGGTGCCGAGATGTGGTGGGCATCGCAGGACTCGCCCACCCCGACGAGGCGAATGGGTCCGGGATCACGCGTCATCAGGAACAACGCGGCGCCTTCACCGATGTTGATACCGTCGCGCTCGCTGGAGAACGGCCTGCAGGGACCGGCGGCGACGGATTCCAGGGCAGCGAAGCCATTCAGCGTCAGGCGACAGAGGGAATCGGCGCCGCCGACGACTACCGCATCGCACTGATCCATCTCGAGGAGATTGCGCGCGGCGCCGAACGCCTTCGCGCTGGACGAACAGGCAGTGGAGATCGTGTAGGCGATGCCCTCCAGCCCGAGCAGCCGGGCCAGGCCCTCGGACGGGCTCGCGATCTCCTGCTGGCGGTAGTCGAAGCCGGGCGGCACCGCACCGGTCTTCGCATGCGCGGCGATGGCCGCCTCACCTTCCGCGATCCCCGAAGTGCTGGAACCGAGGACCACACCGATCCGATCGGCACCAAAGCGCTCGCGCGCCGCCGTCAGCGGTGCGGCGATCTCCTCGGCGGCCGCCGCGAGCAGTCGATTATTGCGGGAATGGAAGGCACCGAGCTCTTCGGGCCAGGCGGGCAGTTCATCCGTCACGAGGCCGACGTGGACGCTGCGCTCGGGGATCCAGCCGCTCCGGGGCTGCATGCCGGGGGCGTGCCCCCGCAGCAGGTTCGCGAAAACGGCCTCGCAGCCCCGGCCGAGCGCATTCACCACGCCAAGGGTATTCAGGTATACGGGTTCGCGCCGATCAGTCACCGCCATGCCCATCCCGCTTCCGGGCTGCGCCCTCGCCCGTCACCGGATGCCCCCAGAAATCATAGAAATTGAACCACTGCATGGGCGTCTCGAGTGCCCTCGCCTCGAGATCGTCCGCGTATCGCTGCGCCCAGTATTGCAGATCCGCATCCCGGTTTTTGCGCGACAGCGTAATCTCCTCGGCAAAGTGCACCACATCGATGCGGTAGCGTCCTTCGACGCGCACACAGGTCATCAGATAGACCGGGCAATGGAGCAGCGCCGCGATGATGAACGGTCCGGTCGGAAACGGCGCCTCGCTGCCGAGAAAGCGGGCCGGCACGACATTCTCGTTCAGGCTCGGTGGCGTGCGGTCCGCGGCGATCGCCAGGAACTCGCCGTCGCGCACCTGCTGCTCGAGCATGGCCGCCGTCTGCATCCCGAACTCGCGGATATCGACCAGTTTCAGGCGCGAGTTCGGATTGCTCTTCTCGATGATCCGGTTGATGAGCGGCGCATGGTGATTGTAGACGGCCACGTTCATGCGCAGATTGCGCAGCTGATCGTTGAGACCACGGCACAATTCGATATTGCCCAGATGCGAGGTCATCAGAATCGCCCCGCGTCCACGTGCGGCCTCGTCGAGCAGGTACTGCTGGCCGTTGAACTGCACGTGCTCGTGACGCAGCCGTCCGCGCCATGACTCGAGCCGATCGACGATGCAATCGGAGAACATGAAGAAGTGGCGGAAAACATCGATCGCGCGCGGCGGCCGCTTCTGGGCCCCGCCGTGCTCGTATACCCGCTGGAGAAAATCCCGGGAGGCCCGCCGCCCCTCGGCATTGCTCAGCCAGTACCAGGTCACAAGCGGATACAGCACCAGCCGGGCACCACTGCGACCGAATACGCGATACAGCTGGAGACCCAGCCACATCAGGCCATAGGTACCCCGCTCGACCTGACGCGTCCAGTGGGTCCTCTCTTGACCGCCGCGAAATCGCCGCGCGAGCAGGACCGGCGCACGCAGCAGCATCCCGCACAGTAGCCTCGTGTGCATCCACGCGATGCGGAGGTTGTCACCCAGCATATCGAAATGCGAGACGCCACCGCGCGGATAGCGCACCCGCGTCGGCACGAACATGACCGGTGTGCCGCGCCAATACAGGCGCACCATGATGTCCGTATCGAAGTCCATCCGCCGGCCGATCCGGTGCGACTGAAACAGACGCCTGCTCGCGGTGACCGGGTACACGCGGAACCCGCACATGGAATCGCGGATCGCGAACGACAGGGTCTCCAGCCACACCAGGGCGTGGGTCAGGTAACGGCCGTAGAACCGCACCCATGGTATGTCGTCACCGTAGATGGGCCTGCCGCTCACCAGCGCCTCGGGGTGCTGGCGGGCGGTATCCAGCAGGCGCGGGATGTCGTCCGTGTCGTGCTGCCCATCGGCGTCGATCTGCAGCACATGGGTCCAGCCGTGTTCGGCGGCGGCGTCCACACCCGCGGCCACCGCAGCGCCCTTGCCCCGGTTTTCGGACAGGCGGACCAGCGTCAGCAGGTCATGCTCGGCCACCAGCCGGTCGAGTACCGCGGCGGTCGCCGCATCGCTGCCGTCATCCACGATGAGGCACGGCAGGTCATGGTGCGCCAGACGGGGTACCGTGTCAGCGATCTGGTCACCATGGTTGTAACAGGGAACAAGCAGGGCCGGCTGGAACACCAAACGGTCGATCTCCGTGCGTGGCTGCGGAACGGGCGCGCCGTCGGCCCGCGCTCAGGTCGCCTGCTGGGATTCGATGAACCGGCGCAGCGCGTTGACCGAGGCGAAGTGCTGCTTGTTGGCCTCGTTGTTCGCATCCAGCTTGAGGTTGTATTTCTTCTGGATCTGCATGCCCAGTTCAAGCGCGTCGATCGAATCGAGCCCCAGCCCATCGACGAACAGGGGTTCGTCGTCGTCGATGTCCTCGGGCGTGACGTCCTCGAGATCCAGCGATTCGATGATCAGTTCCTTCAGTTCCCTGCCCAGGTCTTTACTCATGCCTGCAATTCCCCCCTGTAGAATTCTTCCAGCCAGCGATTGAACTGGCGCGTGGCAACGGCCGGACCGCGCGAGGCGTCCGTAACCGATGCGGGATCGACCGGCTCATGCACGGTCACCGAAAAGTCCGCCCGCCGCGGCGGTATGTGATACCAGCGCTCATGTTTGCGCAGCGTCGGTGGATCGCAGCGTACCACCACCGGCAGCACCGCCACGCGGTTGCGCACCGCGATATTCGCCGCCCCGCGCTGGAACTCGATCGGGTCTCCGGGCACCGTGCGGGTCCCCTCGGGAAACATGACGATCGGATACCCGGCGCGGAGCACACGCGCGCTGCGTGCCAGAAAATTGCGCGAGCTGTCGGAATTGCTGATGTAACCGGCGGACCGGATCACGCCGCCCAGCAACGGATTCCGCCACAGCGAGCTTTTGACGACACAGCAACTGTACGGCAGCAGCGATATGACCACGACGACATCGATCAGCGTGGGGTGATTGACGACCACGAGCCGTCCCGCGCTCTGTTCGCGCAGGCGCTCGACATCATTCACGGTCAGCGCCAGCACGCCGGTCGCCCGCATCTGCCAGACGAAGTAGCGGAACAGGTAGTGCACCACCTGGCGTGCGCGCGCGTTGCGCCGCTGGGTACCTCCAGGCCAGACGCGCACCACCGGCATGACGAAGATCGCCGTCAGCAGACCGCCGACCCCGAAGACGACGAAATTGTAACCCGTCGCGACGAGCCGCCAGTAGTATCCGATCCGTCTCAATCCCGACCCCACAGCCAGGAATTCCGTTCTCCGGCCATGAGGAGCCGGTCCCGGCCACCGGCGAGAATGTGCATGAAGGCCAGTCCGGGAGCGCTCTCCGGACTGGCCTCGTCCGTGTCCCCGCGGTAACGCTCCAGCGACCACGCCGCACCGGGTACCGGCGCGCGCAGCAACGCCCCGAACGCGAACACGACCGGACGCTCCTCGGCCCATGGGCGATAGAACTCCGGCATGCGCTCATCCGCATGGACCAGCAGGACGCGATCCGCGCCCGCCTGCAGTCGACCGACGGCCTCGATCACGCCGGCGGCAACGGTGTCTTTCCCTGCCGCCAGCGCGGTCGACGGCGCGCGGTTGCCGGTGGCGATGGAATTCAGACCCGACGCGGTGTTGTGCACCGAGAGGCTGAACGCATTCGGCGACAACGGTTCGTCCTGGGCCAGTTCCGACAACAGCCCGTGGCTGCGGTGCAGTTCACCGTGGCGGGAACTGAACACGGTCGGCCAGGCGTTTTCGCCGGCTCCGCACTGATGGGCCGCCCACAGCGCCGCCTTCGTGATTCGGCTGGTGCGCCGGCGCAGCATCGCGGGCAGGAAACCGACGTCCGGGCGGTCGGGTTCCTCGGCGATCGGCCTTGTTCCGGCACTCCATTCCGTCCACTGGGCCGCGGTCTCCACGCCCGGCGCCCAGGCCGCCCAGTGCTCGATCGAGAAGGAAAGCCTCGACATCGCGGTCTCCGTCAGTCCCGACTTTCGAGCATGACCAGCGCCGTTCCCTCGATCAGGGTCCGGTCATCCCGGTCGATCCGGAACGCATACTGGCGACCGTCGTCGTCGCCCTGCAGGGCGTGCGCATGGATACACAGCTCGCCGGGGTCCTCATCGAGCCATTCGGTGTTCCAGGCTACCCGGTTCAGCACCGCCACGAATCCACGCCGCGGGCCGCCGTCGCCGGTAGCGCGGAGACCGCCGTGCACCGCCATGGCCTGGGCCGCATACTCGATACCGGCCTCGATCGGTACACCGCCATCGACGCGCAGAGGGTTGTCCATATCCAGCTGGCTTCGGCTGCGGCATTCGATCGATTCCTGATCCCACTGTACGACACGTTCGAGCAGACACATGCTGCCGGCGTGCGGGATGAGGCCCTCGATGGCGGCACGATCGAGGCTAGCGGCGTTCTCGGTCATGGTCGTCAGTGATATCCGGGGCGTGGCCGGCGACCGACTCGCGGTCAGTGCCAGCGGCGAAACAGGAGCGAGGTGTTGATCCCGCCGAAAGCGAAATTGTTGCTCATGACATATTCGCAGTCGAGCGTTCGCCCGGCCGTACCGACAATAAAATCGAGCTCGGCGCACTCGGGATCGATGCGGTCGAGATTCATGGTCCCATGGAACCAGCCCGCTTTCATCGATTCGATCGCGACCCACGCCTCGAGCGCCCCGCACGCACCCAGCGTGTGGCCGGTGTAACTCTTCAGGGCGCTGATCGGGACCGCACGACCGAAGGCCGCGCGCGTGGCCTCGCTCTCGGCCAGATCGCCCCGGGCGGTCGCGGTCCCGTGGGCGCTGACGTAGCCGACCGCGCCCGGATCGAGCTCCGCGCTCTCCAGCGCGAGCTCCATCGCGATGCGCATCGTATCGTGTTCGGGCTGGGTGACATGCTGGCCGTCGGAATTGGTCCCGAAGCCCACCACTTCGGCATGGATGGTCGCGCCGCGTGCGCGGGCGTGTTCCAGTTCCTCCAGAATCAGGGTGCCCGCGCCCTCCCCGATCACGAGCCCGTCGCGATCGGCGTCGAACGGCCGCGGCGTCGCGCCCGGGGCGTCGTTGCGGGTCGACGTGGCATAGAGCGCATCGAACACGGCCGCCTCGGTCGCACACAGTTCCTCGGCTCCACCCGCCACCATTACCGTCTGGGCGCCGCTGCGGATCGCCTCGAACGCGTAACCGATCCCCTGGCTCCCGGAAGTGCAGGCGCTGCTGGTCGTGTAGACACGCCCGCGCAGGCCGAAGAACACACCGATGTTCACCGCCGTGGTGTGGGCCATCATGCGGATGTAGGTGGTGGCGCTGAGGCCCGCGGTGGTCTGATCCAGCAGCATGCCGGCGAATTCGGCGGTCGCGGCGGTACTCCCGGTCGAGGACCCGTAGGACACGCCCGCGCGCCCGCTTTTGAGTATCGGGTCATCGAGCAGGCCGGCCTCGCCCAGCGCGAGTTCGGCCGCACGCGTCGCCATCAACGCCACCCGGCCCATGCTCCGCGTCGCCTTGCGGGGATAATGCGCCGGGAACTCGAAGTCGGGCAGCGGCGCGCCGAGGCCGGTCAGAAGCCCCTCGAAGCGCGACCACTCCGGCATACGCTGGATTCCGGTCCGGCCGGCGCGCAGGTTATCGCGTACCGTATCCCAGTCCTGGCCGATCGACGACAGGCCACTCATGCCGGTGACCACGACCCGCTTCATCAGCAGAGTCCCCCGTTCACGGAGATCACCTGCCGCGTGATGTAACCAGCGTCCTCCGCCATGAGGAAGCTGACCGCCGCGGCCACTTCCTCCGGTTGACCGGCGCGGCGCGCGGGGATCATCGACAGCATCTCCTCCACCGGCAGGTCTTCGGTCATATCGGTCTCGATCAATCCGGGCGCGACACAGTTGACGGTGATCCGCCGGGTGGCCAGCTCCAGCGCCAGGGCCTTGGTGGCCCCGATGATACCGGCCTTGGCCGCGGAATAGTTCACCTGGCCGCGATTCCCCATGAGCCCGGAGACCGATGCCAGGGTGACGATCCGTCCCGGCCGGCGCCGGCGGATCATGGGCATGACCAGCGGATTGAGGACGTTGTAGAAGCCGTCGAGATTGGTATGGACCACGCCATCCCAATCCTCGCCGGTGAGCGCCGGGAAGGCCCCGTCACGCGAGACGCCGGCGTTGCAGACGACGCCGTAATACGCCCCGTGCGCCTCGACATCACCCTCGAGGACCGAGCGCGCGGAATCGCGATCGCTGATATCGAACTGCAGAATCCAGGCCGTGCGACCGAGTGCGCGGATTTCCGCGGCGACCGCCTCCGCCTCTTCCATGCGCGATCGGCAGTGCAATGCGATATCGAACCCGTCGCGCGCGAGCCGCAGTGCCATGGCGCGCCCCAGGCCGCGGCTCGAACCGGTTACCAGCACGCGTTCCGTCATTGATCGTTTCCCTGCGTTGGCTGCCCCGCCCAGTATCGATCCGGGTCCACGGGCAGGTACACCTTGAGCCGGACGGTCTGTTCGACCCCGACTCCCGTAACGCGCCCGTCGAATACGCTGATGCCGTCACCATCCTCCATCAGGCGCTCGGCTTCGAGCGTCAATACGACACCATAAGGGATCGCCCCGACGGAACTGTGGAATGACCGGGCACCGACCAGGAACCCCGGGTGCACGGAGCGGCCCCGGGCGCGTTCATGGAATCCCGACCAGGCCGCGATAGCCTGAGCGAGATATTCCATGCCCACCCACGCCGGCACACCGGCCTCATGGGGCCCCGCGAAGAGACCGTCGCGGCGAACGGTGGCAAGCGCGCGCACGGTCTCGTCTCCGATCGCGAGGACCTCATCGAGCAGGACCATCGGGCCGGCGTGCGCC
This sequence comes from Halofilum ochraceum, assembly GCF_001614315.2. NCBI lineage: Bacteria > Pseudomonadati > Pseudomonadota > Gammaproteobacteria > Chromatiales > Ectothiorhodospiraceae > Halofilum > Halofilum ochraceum. The sequence goes on along the minus strand of NZ_LVEG02000008.1, from coordinate 55,879 downwards.
AGCAACGCGTCCAGCGACCGGTCGGACATCGTCATTCGCCGGTCGCGGGCGCGCCATCCCGCGGGCGCCGATCGTGCGATAGCGTCTTCACTTCCAGGCGGTACCCGTATCGCAGATGCTCGAGCGTGACCGGCTCGCCCCAGGGGCGATCACCATACGCGACGCGAACCCGTGGATCGCCCCGGTACGACAGAATCCGTTGCCGTGCGTGCTCGGTCAGATCCCAGCGGCCATCCCACGCAGTCCGCAGGGCCGACACCGGCCAGTGAATCAACTGGAAGTCCGCGACAACGGCGCGCGGCGTCATCCCCGGCGGCAGATCACGCTCGCGCCGGACGTCCAGCCCGGCGGCGTCCTGGCGCAAGCGCAGCAGCTCCACCCCCTCGGGCGTCAGCAGGGCCAGGACCAGCACGCCATCGCGGACCTGGCCGGCCGCGATCAGCCGTCGCTCGCTCCCATCGGTGCGCACGGTCAATACCTGCTGGAAGGAGCGGTCCCCGACCGCCGCGGGCGGCGCAAGCGCCCGCTCCGGCGGGTGCCCCACACCGGTCAGGGTGCAGGCGGTCAGCAGCAGCAGGGACAGCGCGGTAAGCGGGCGGCGCGCGCTCACACGCGCTGGCATACGCTCGCGAGCACCTTCAGGCGACGACGACTCTCGCGCACATACGGATTATCCGTATCCCAGGCATAGCCGGCCAGAATCGAACAGATCTGCGCCTTGATCTCCGCCGGCTTCTCCTCGTGGAAGATCACGTCCTGGAACGTCCCTTCGTACCAGGCCTCCACGTAGGTCCGGAAGGTATCGACGCCCTGCTGGAGCGGCTCCGCGAAATCCTTCTGCCAGTCCACCGCCTCACCGCTCAATTGGCGACCGAGCGTGTCGGCCGCCAGGCTCGCCGATTTCATGGCAACCGTCACCCCGGAGGAGAAGACCGGATCCAGGAATTCGCCGGCGTTGCCGAGCAGCGCGTAACCCGGGCCCCAGAGCGATTTCACGTTCGCGCTGTAGCCGGTGATATGACTGGCGGGCGTGTCGTACTCCGCCTGTGCGAGGTGGCGGCTGAGATCGGGGCAATCCGCGACCAGCTTCCGCAGTTTATCTTTCGGTTCGCCCGGCACGCCGTCGAGGAATTCCTGGGAAGCCACGACGCCGAGGGAACTGCGGCCATCGCTGAAGGGGATCAGCCAGAACCAGACGTGATAATGGTCCGGATGGACCGTGATCAGGATCTTGTCGCGGTCGAAATCATCGCTGGCGATGCGGTCCTCGACGTGCGTGAAGATGGCCTGGCGGACCGGGAAGTCGGAGGGCCGGTCGAGGTCGAGCAGCCGTGGCAGCACGCGCGCGAAGCCGCTGGCGTCGAGCACGAAACTGCAGGTCCACGAGTGCAGCGAGTCGTCATTCAGATCTCGGGCGGTCACCCGCGGCTGGTCGCCGCCGAAATCGACATCCACGATCTCATGGCGATAGCGGATATCGGCCCCCGCCGCCGCCGCTTCGTCGGCCAGCACCTTGTCGAACTCGGCGCGCCGTACCTGGTACGTGGTGCCGTGGCCCGGGGAGAACTTGTCCTCGAAGTGGAAACTCTCGTGCAGCTCCCCCCAGTCGAAAGCGGCGCCATCCTTGTACTGGAACCCGCACTCCGGCGCCGCGGCCCGGACCGCATCCAGCATGCCGGCCTCCTCGATGAATTCCATGCACTGCGGCAGCAGGCTTTCACCGATGGAGAAACGCGGGAACTGCGCCCGCTCCAGCACCAAAGGGTGGTAGCCGCGCTTGATCAACAGGGCCGCGGCGATCGCCCCCGACGGGCCCGCGCCGATGATGACGACATCGTGATCCGCACTCATGCAGTTACTCCTTCCATGCCTCGGACCCGGTGACGAGAGCCAGTAGCCATGCCGCCGTCAGGCCGGGTAACAGCGTCATACCGAATGCGCTGATGACGGGCGTGTCCGAGAAGACCAGCAACCCGAACGCGAGAATCGTCGTCAGCGCCGCCATGCCGATGCCGAGGGCCGCGGTCGGTCGCCCTTCGGTCGGCGCACAGTGATAAAACAGAGCGTAATCGATGCCGACACCCAACACCAGGAGCAGCGCCATCAGATTGAACACGCTGAAAAGCGCACCGCTGTAGCCGACCGCGGCAAGGCTCACCGCCAGTGCTAGCGCGGGTACGGCCACCACGCGCAGGCCGCGCGCGACCCCGAGCGTCAGCGACAGCACCAGCGCCACGAGTACCAGGGCGAGCGCGAGCAGGCCCAGACTCAGGTGACGGTGTTCCCGCATCCCTTCGTTGACCGCCGCGATCCGGTTTACCCAGCGCACGCCATCCCGGTCCGCCGCCAGGCGTCCGAGCGCCGCGCCCTCGCCGGCCCCGATCACCACTATCGCCGTGGCGCACTCGCCGTCGGCACAGCCGAGCCATTGCACGCGCTGGCGCTCCAGCGCGATATCGACAGCGACGGCTGGCTCCAGATACGGCCCCGGCTCGCGGATGGCCGCCTCCCGGCGGTCGATCCCGGCCTCACCGAAACCGAGCCTGCGCAGATAGCCGCCGAGTCGCCCACTGTCGACCAGTCCACGCAGCAGGCGCTCATTGGCACGTTGACGCTGGAGCGATGGCAGCCAATCGGTGACGGCCCGAAAGCCGTCGAGCGCACCCGCCTGCATGAGTCGCTCGAGTTCGGGCCGGAGTGCCTCCTCGCGCTCCAGCACCGCCTGCTCCGAATCCGCGGTCACCAGCAGAAAGCGATTGGCGTCCGGGCGCGGCAGCAACTCGCCGATCCGTTCATCATCGGCGCTCAGGCGCTCGGGCGTCGCGTACAGCAGCCGGATGTCGTCTTCCGGTTCCAGCAGGAGAATCCCCGGCAGGGACAGGACCAGCACGATGGGGACCAGCACTACGAAACGCGGTGCGAATCGAAGCGGCCAATGCCGCGGTGGGGGCGCGGAGGCCGGCGGCCGCACGAGCATGGGCAACAGGAGAACCACCGTGGTCCAGCTCGCCAGCAGGCCGGAGACGGTGAAGACCGCCACCTCGCGCAGGGCCGGGAACGGCGCCAGCGCCAGCGACAGGAACGCGATTGCACTCGTCGCGAGTGCCAGCCGCAACGCCGGCAGGACATGGCGCAGCCCCGCCTCCGGGGTCCAGTCAGGCCGCAGGCTGTCGCTGAAATAGTGAAACGCGTAATCCACCGATACGCCGATCACCGTCGCGCCGAACACGAGCGTGATCAGGTGCATGCCGCCGAAGGTCAGCACCGTACCGGCGAAGCCACCCCCCACCCCGGCCGCGATCACGATCACCGCGATCGCCAGCGGTCGCGGCGAGCGGAAACGACCGATCAGCAGGAGCGCGATCGCCAGCAGCGAGACCCCGCCGATGAGGCTGATCTCGCCGTGCGCGCTCATCGCCGCCCAAGCACTGTACAGCGGCGCCCCGGTCGCGTGCAGGGTCAGGGATTCGGCATCGGCCCAGGCGAGCGAATCGCGCCAGACGCCGATCAGTGGCGGCTCGGCACGGGCCTCGAAACCCGCCTGCCGTGCATCCGCGGTGACGATCGCATAGTGGCGCCCATGGCCCTCGACGATCGCGACCCCGTCGACCGTGGTTACAGCCTGCGCGGGCCCCGCCAGCGCCTCCTGCAGGAATCCGTTGTAGAGGCCCAGCGGGTCCTTCACGAGCGATCCACCGGCGGCACCCGCGACGCTGTACTGCCGGGCCAGGCGCTCCTGCAGGAAGGCCTTCGGGGCCTGTTCCAGTCGCCGCGCCGTATGCGGCGCGATCAGGCCGTGGCGGTAGGAATAGAGTTCGCGCGCGACCCGCTCGTAGGCGGTACGGTCGACTACCGCATCAACCCCCTCGAACACGCCGGTCGCGCCCAGCCGTGAAGCCAGCGCCCGGCCGGCGTCGGCGGCCCGCTCGCCGCTGTCGGCGCCGACGAGCCAGACGGTACGCTGCTCGAATGGCGCCGCGAGGCTCCGCGCGGCCTCGGCCACCCGGGCACCGCCACCGGGATCCGGCAGCAGTGCACGCACATCGGTCCGCAACCAGCCCGCCCCGGGCCATGCGGCAACCGTGACTGCCACCACGGCAACCACGGCGAACAGCCAGAGAACCGCCCGAAGCCGGCGCGCGGCGGGATTGCCGTCAGCGGGCACGATCGAAGGCCTGGATCAGGGCTTCGTCGAGTCGTTCCGGGTGGGTGACGTCCGCGAACTCCATCTCGGTCCGGCTGCCGTCACTGGCCTCGATCACGAGTCGCCGGGGTGTGTCGGCACCCTCGATGATGATCCGGTCCAGGGCCCCCGCGAGTCGCTCACCGCGTGGATTCAGCAACAACCGCCAGCCCGCTTCCCCGGCTTCCCGGGTGACCCCGAAATCGCGCTCAAGCGGCGCCAGGTCGCCGCTGAACAGGCTTTCGAACAACGGCCGGATCGCGCCGAAGGCACCACTGCCGCGGATCGGCTCTCCGTCCTGATAGACGCCTTCCGAGTCGATCACCAGACGCGACTCGACCGGGTCTTCGATCAGCCACAGGAGCCCGCGCCCGGCGCTGTAGGCGAAGCGGCCGCGCGAGACGATCGGGCGCTCGAGTTCCGGCAGCTGACGCCGCTGAATAAAACGCCCGACCGCGGTCTCGCGCTGCACGAGCTCGGGCAACTCCCCGGGAGCGCTGACCGCCGGCGCGGGGCCGAACAGCACCAGCAGCGCGATCAGGATCACGCCCCGCATCAGTCTGCTACCCCGAGTTTCTCGAGCAGCACCGGCGGCGAGGCGTAACACATCTCGCCGCTCTCCATATCGAGCGCGACCTGGTCGGTATGGGCCCGCGTCAGGCGCCGGCCCGAACCGGCGTCCCGGATTTCGTAGGCGATCCGCAGCCGCGACTCGTATTCGACGATACTCGCCCGGACCACGACGCGCTGCTCAAACCGCATGGGCTGCGCATACCGGATCCGCATCTCGATCACCGGCCAGGCATAGCCCGATGCCTTCATCTGCCGGTAGTCGTAGTCGAGCCCCCCGAGCAGTTTCGATCGTGCGAACTCGAAGTACTTGGCATAGTGGCCATGCCACACGATCCCCATGAGGTCCACGTCGTGGAACGGGATGTCGAAAGTGACTTCCGCGGTCCAGTCACTCATACAGCGTGAATTCCCGGCGCCCGATACGTCCGAGCAGATCGCGGAGGGTCGTCTCCAGGGGGCGGTCCTCGATCAGCATCGGGAACACCGCCGCGACTTCTTCGAGCGTGGTGCGGACGCCGGCCGTCGCGGTCACGTCGATCTCTTCCGAACGTTCACGCAGCCACACGCCCTGACTCGTGCCGATCAGGGTCGCCGCCGCGACCTGCTCGGTGAGCGTCAGCACCCGCAGGCAATCACGGGCCCCGATCGTGCCCATGCTCACCTTGTCCTGGTTGTGACTCTCGGTCGAGCGCGAGAAGACGCTGGCCGGCATGGTCAGCTTCAGCGCCTCCGCCGCCCAAGCGGAGGTCCCGATCTGCACCGCCTTGAAGCCATGGTTCAGCGGCCGCCGCGCGCCCTGCGCGCCGGACAGGTTCGCCGGCAGACCGTGATTGAATTTCGGATCGACGAGCTGCGCCAGCTGGCGATCGAGCAGATCGGCCACGTTCGCTACGGCGGTCTTGAGCGAGTCCATCGCGAACGTGATATGGCCTCCGTAGAAGTGCCCGCCGTGGAGCACCCGTTCCTGCTCGGGATCGATGATCGGGTTATCGTTGGCACTGTTGAGTTCGGTCTCGATGAACTGCGTGAGCCACGGCAGCGAATCCTCGAGTACCCCGACCACGTGCGGTGCACAGCGCAGCGAGTAGCGGTCCTGCAGACGCGAACTCTGGCGGCGGTGATCACCGCCGCCCAGATCGTCATGGATACGCCGTGCGACCTCGCCCTGGCCGGGATGCGGCTTGACCGAGAACAGGCGCGGGTCGAAATGATTGGCGTTGCCCTGCAGGGCCAGCACGGAGAGCGATGTAATCCGACTCGCGAGTCGGCACAGGTAGCGGGCCCGCTCGAGCGCGAGACAGGCCAGCGCCGTCATGACGGCCGTGCCGTTCATGATGGCGAGCGTTTCCTTGGGCCGCAGCACGATCGGCTCGATGCCGAGTTCGCCGAACACCTCCGCGGTCGGACGCCGGCGGCCCGCATGGATCACTTCGCGCTCCCCCGCGAGCACGGCCGCCACGTACGACAATGGCGTGAGATCGCCGCTGGCGCCTACCGAGCCCTCTTTCGGGATCACGGGCAGGACGTCGTGCTCGATCAGGAGGTGGATCTGTGCGAGCAGCGTGTACCGCACGCCCGAGAATCCCTGCGCCAGACTCGCGAGGCGCGCCGCGAGGATGGCCCGCGTTTCGGATTCATCGAAAATATCGCCGAGCCCGCAGCCATGGAAGGTATACAGATGCTGCGGCAGTTCCTCCACGAGCCCAGGCGGGATCGACACGCTGCACGAATCGCCGTAGCCGGTCGTGACCCCGTATACGACCCCCTCCTCCTGCCAGACGCGGTCGATGAACTCGGCCCCGCGGTCGATCCGCTCGACGAAGGCGGGTTCGCCACTGAGTACGGACGGCTGGCGCCGTTCGGCGATCGCGGTGATCGCGGCGGCGCTCAGGGGCGTCCCATCGAACACCACCTGCGGCATTTCCTGCATGCGTATGCTCCGGATAACGTAAACGGGTACTGAAATCGGTATTGCCCGACCCGCGGACCCTGCGGGCAGGTGCGGCGCTCAGGGCCCCGGCGCATCGGCGAACACCAGGCGCCCGGATGCGAACTCCTCGACGCCCCCCGCGGAGCGGAAACGGTAACCGATGCAGTGACGAACGTCATCGTGCACCAGCCGCAGGACCAGTTCGTGCCCGGGCTGGACCGGCCGGCTGAACTTGATGCGCTCGACATCCCGCACTTCGCCCGTAACCGCGAAATGGTGTCGCGCGACGTGTTCGGCCCACCCGATCAGGACGACGCCCGGCACCACGGGGCGGCCGGGGAAATGGCCTTCGAAACAGCCGAGATCGTCCGGCACGCGCAGGCGGGCCTCGCACGAGTGTCCGTCGCCATCGATCGCCAGGGTCTGCGGCAGGCGGCGCGGCGCAGCGGTTTCAAAAAGATCGCGCAGCTCGCGTTCGCTGACCTTGCCCTGCGCATTCACCGGCAGCGCATCCGGGAATCGCCACAGACGCGGCACCGTGACCGGCTCGAAGCGCGCGAGCAGCGCCTCGCGCAGCCGGCGCGTGAACGGGTGTCGACCGACCCGCTCCAGTTCCGCGGCCCCTTCGGCGGTCGGCACGGCGACCGCGGCGATCGACTCGCGGCGCCGGCGCAACAGCAGCGCACGGGCCTCGGCGATCCAGGGGTGTTCCTGCAGCGCGGTCTCGAGCTGCGACAGGGACAGGCGCTTGCCCTCGACCTTGACGATCCGGTCGAGCCGCTCCCCGAGCCGGAAACCGCCATCGGGCGCGCATTCGATCGAATCACTGAGGGTGAGCGGCCCACCATCCGCCAGGTGCGGAGACCGCAGTTCCAGTGCACCGTCCGCCGCGGCGCGGACATCGACGCCCGGCAGGGGCCGCCACCAGGCGTTCCCGTCGGCCTGCGTGCGCCAGGCGATGCCGCCGCTCTCCGAACTGCCATAGATCTCGGTCGGCCAGAGCCCCGAGAATCGGGCGCACTCACCCGCCGCCTCCGCCGGCAGCGGTCCGCCGGAGGAGAAAATCATCCGCAGATGGCCGTCGGCGCGGTCCCACGGGAGATCCTGCTGGAGTCGGCGCAGATGGGCCGGGCTGGCGACCCATGCCGCAGTCGGCGCGTCCGCCGCCGCGGCCAGTACATCGCGTGCCTCGAAGAAGCGCTCACTGCAGGACGTGCGCCCCACCGCGAGGGGCCACCACACCCGGAACAGCAGACCGTAGATATGCTGATGGCTGACCGTGCCCAGAATCCGTGCGTCACCGAGCGTTCCACCCCACAGACGCTCCAGCGCCTCGACCTCGCAATCGAACTGCGCCAGCGTCCTGGAAATGGGCTGCGGTTCGCCGGTCGAGCCCGAAGTGAATACGACGATCCGTCCGCTCAGCGCGGGCAGTGGCGAGGGCCCGGCATCCGTTGCCACCGGGATCGGGCGCCCGGTGGACCAGTCAGGCCCGAGCCAGCCGTCGCAATACGCCCGCAGGCTCTCCTCGGTGCCCGCCGTCGCGTTGGCCGGCAACCAGGCACGGCCACCCGTCGCCAGGATCGCCAGCAGCGCAACCGTGAACGGATACGCATCTTCGTGGTGCAGCGCCCAGTCGCGCGCACCCCGTGTCTGCAGATCGGATGCCAGCGCAGCGACATCGGCCTGGAGCGTGGCGTGATCGATCATCCGGCCGCGATGGATGAACGCCGGGCGCGCAGGGTCGCGATCAGCGGCATGGAGCCGCGCGAGCGGGACCACGGGGATGCTCACGAGGTTGCGCCCAGCAGCCTCTGCCGGACCGCATATTCGCCCACGAACAGCAGCCCCATCAGCATGTAGGAAATGAACCCGTTGTAGAGCGTCCAGACCGCCCAGCTGCCGGCCACGGCGGTCCACAGCGCGATCAGCCCATTGATCAGGAAGAATGCACACCATACGGCCGTCACGCGACGCGCGTAGACGGCCGCCTCGGGGGGGAATTCGCGGTAAATGATCCGGGCGAAGCGCTCGACGATCGACTGCGGCTGTCTCAACGACCAGCCGAACAGGCACAGCATCGCCGCACTCATCAGCACCGGGTAGAAGCGCAGCCCCTCGCTGCTGCTGCTGATGAGCGTGTAGATCCCCGCCGCGGCCATCGCGATCACCCCGGCCGCTACCAGCAGCGGTTCACCCGGGGCTCGCCCCAGCAGCACCAGGCGACCGAGCGCGAGCGCGAGCAGGAGCAGCCCGAGGAATGCGACGGGCAGCGTATCGAGCGAGAACCAGACAATGAACGGGTAGATCGCGGCGATCGCCGCGATCGCCCGCGCGAGCCAGCGATTCATCAGGCGGTTGCCAGTAGTCTGGCGGTCGTGTCGACAACATCCTGGACCGTGCGCACGGACCGGAAATCCTCGGGGTCGACCCGCGTGCCGGTCAGCTCGCGGAGACGGATGACGAGATCGACCGCGTCGATGCTGTCGATATCGAGATCCTCATACAGACGGGCCCCGGGCACGACATCAGCCGCATCGAGCTCGAACATTTCCACGAGGATCGTGCGCAGTTCGTCGAACAGTTCTTCGCGATTGCTGACCATTGTCGCCACCCCGCACGCCAGACCGCCGCTGGCCATCCCGCGCGCACATTCCCCCGATACTCCGGCGAGCCAGGCTCGCCCCGTTCCGTCGACGATCCCGGGCAACCCGGCCCGGCGGCGCGTCACCGGACCGCACCTCACTTTATGGCGCCGTTGCTGTACACACCGACGGCGATTTAATAATCTGTCACACTTTAGCGGATTCCGCCCGGCGTTGAGAACCTTCGTCGCCGTATTCGAGCCCCCATGGCGGCACCAGCCCTTGCGGCCCGGGGCCATTTCGCGGCGAACGTGAACGAGTGGTTACGCGCCCCGCGAACGCAGGCCGGAAAGCGGTCCTTCCCGGGATGGTAATGGTGGCCCTATGCCGGAAGTCGTCATCGGTTCCGATCACCCCGCACTTCCCGGGCATTTCCCCGGGCAGCCGGTCGTGCCGGCGGCGGTTATTCTGTCGCGGGTAATCGACGCCGTACGGGATTCGTGGCCGGATACCCGGGTCACCGGGATCCGCAAGGCCAAGTTCGTGCAGCGGGTGGCGCCTGACGAGCCATTCCGTATCGAACTCGACGCACCCACCGGGGATTCCCTGAAATTCGTCTGCCGCACCGCGGACACCATCGTGGTTCAGGGACGGCTGACGCTCGGGCAGGAATCGGTGGACGGCTGACAGCGCCGCTCGCCGCGCTCCCCCGCCCAGCGCGCGACCGGCACCCGCGGAAACCGGGTTTCGCCGGGAGCCGACTGTGGCACGATGATGGCATGCATTCGAATACGGAAAAGGACACGGCCGGCTACTCGCCGCGCATGGCGTGTGGCAATGGAGACGGGATGACTGAAGTGAAGCGCGTGCTGGCGATCGGGTTTTCCCAGACGGGACAATCACGCTCGGTGCTGGACTCCATTCTCGGTCCGCTGCGGGCATCCAGCGAAATCGAAGTCACGGAACTCGAACTGGAGCCGGTCGAGGCGTTTCCGTTCCCGTGGCCATTCTGGCGGTTCTTCGACACATTCCCCGAATGCGTCTATGAGGAACCCGCGCCAATCCGCGAGCCGAATATCCGGGGCGACGAGGACTTCGACCTGATCATTTTTTCGTGGCAGGTCTGGTTCCTGTCACCGGCGATGCCGGCGATGGCCTTCCTGCAGCACCCGAAGGCCCGACGCGTGCTTGCCGGCAAACCGATCGTTTCGGTCATCGCCTGCCGCAACATGTGGCTCAGCGCCTACGAGACCTTCAAGCGGCACATCGAGTACATCGGCGGGCACCTCGTCGACAACGTGGTCCTCACGGACCGCGCCCACAGCGCGGCGACCTTCGTTTCGACACCGGTCTGGGTGCTCACGGGTCATCGTGGCCCGTTTCTCGGTGGCCTGATCCCCGCCGCCGGCGTGTCCCGAGAGGACATCGATGCGGCCGCCCGCTTCGGCGAGGCGATCGCCCGCCAGCTGCCCGGCCGCGCGCGCGATGATTTGACGCCGATGCTGAAGGGACTGGGCGCGGTCCACGTGAACGAGCGCATGATCGCTTCGGAGCGCATCGCCCATCGCAGTTTCCGGATCTGGGGGGCGCTGCTGCGCGCGCTCGGTCCACCGAACACGCCACTGCGGCGCGCGGTGCTGGCCGTTTATTTCCTGTTCCTGTTCACACTGATCATCACGGTCGTGCCGCTCAGCGCCGTCATCAAGCGCCTGATCGCGCCGCTCACGCGCAAGCGTACCGCCCGCCAACGGCGGTATTATGCGGCCCCATCGGGTGAATCGACCGAACTCCTGGATCACACTGCATGACCACCAATCCCGTATACATCACCAATCTCGCGTCGTTCCTGCCCAATGATCCGGTCGGCAACGACGAGATGGAATCCGTGCTCGGGCAGGTCGGGCCGCGGCCGTCGCGCGTGCGCCGTACGATCCTGCGCAACAACGGCATCAAATCGCGGCATTACGCCATCGATCCGCAGACCGGCGAGTACACCCACACGAATGCCGCAATGACCGCCGAGGCCATCCGTGGCCTGGCCCGCGACGGCCAGCCGATCGACGCCGTCGACTGCCTCGCCGCCGGAACCACGGTCGCGGATCAGGTCGCCCCGAGTCACGGGCTCATGGTGCAGGGCGAACTCGGACTGCCGCCCTGCGAGGTCGTCGGCACCTCCGGGATCTGCCTGTCCGGCATCAGCGCGCTCAAATACGCCTGCATGGGTATCGCCACCGGGGAGCACCGGCGCAGTGTGGCCACCGGTTCCGAACTGGTCTCGCCGCTGTTGCGCTCGGAGAACTTCAGCGCCGAGGCGCAGCATCAGCTCGAAGCACTGGAGGCGCGCCCCGAACTGGCCTTCGAGAAGGACTTCCTGCGCTGGATGCTGTCCGACGGTGCCGGTGCCATGCTGCTCGAACCGCAGCCCGGCCCCGGTCCCGTCAACCTCCGCGTCGACTGGATCGAGGTGATCTCGTTCGCCGGCCAGATGGAAACCTGCATGTACATCGGCGCGGTAAAGAACGAGGACGGATCACTGCGGGGCTGGCCCCTCATGAGTCAGGAGGAACGGGCGAACACATCGGCGATGGCGGTCAAGCAGGACGTCAAACTGCTGAACGAACACGTCATGGACTACACCGTGTACCACGCGATGACACGGATCCGTGAAAAGCATGGCGTCCAGCCGCAGGACTACGACTGGTTCCTGCCGCACTACTCCTCACAGTACTTCCGCGATCAGGTATACGACCGTATGCAGCGGGCCGGCATGGAAATCCCCTCGGAGCGCTGGTTCACGAACCTGTCCACCAAGGGCAATACCGGCTCGGCATCGATCTACATCATGCTGTCGGACCTGTTCAATTCGGGGGATCTCAAGCGCGGCCAGCGGATCCTGTGTTACATCCCCGAGAGTGGCCGGTTCTCGACGGCATTCATTTCCCTTACGGTGGAGTAAATGGATCGCCGGGAAACGCCGCAGGACGAAGACAGCACGCACGCGGGCGTCCGCAAGCTGCTGTACGCCGTTGACGAGCAGGGCCGTTACACGAGCGTCCGCTCGGCGGGCTGGGAGGTCGAGGCGACCGCCACGCGCACCGCGCTCGAAGAGATCGCGCGCCAGCGCGACGACGCCTGGCAGCGGGCACACGCCGGTCAGACCTCGCCGCTGGAGGTTCACATGCACGACTGCCGCATGGATCTGCCGCTGCTCGCCGGTGCCGCGGGTCTCTGGCGCTGGCGCGTGCGGCGCCACTTCGACCCCGGGCGCTTCGCCCGACTGCCGCGGCGCGTCCTGGACCGTTACTGCGAGGCCCTTGGTCTCGACATCGAGCGCCTGCAGCGCGTACCACCCCGCGAGGGACCGGAAGAATGAATACCGTAAACGACTTCCGGCATCTGCAATCGGCCCACTGCGAGAGCGGCGTGGTGTCGAGCATGCTTACGCACCATGGCCTGCCCATCAGCGAACCGATGGCGTTCGGCCTCGCCAACGCACTGACGTTCGCCTATCTCCCGATCATCAAGATCGGCGGCATGCCACTGATCGCCTATCGCATGCCGCCGCGCTGGATCATTTCGAAGGCGAGCCGCCGCATCGGCGCCCGCTTCGTCTTCCGCAAATTCCGCGACGCGGACAAGGGCATGGCGGCGCTCGACGAACTGCTCGACGCCGGCCGGATCGTCGGCGTACAGGCTTCGGTCTACTGGCTGCCCTTCTTCCCCGAGGAAATGCGTTTCCACTTCAATGCGCACAACCTCATTGTCTACGGGCGCGACGGCGACGATTACCTGATCAGTGATCCGGTATTCGAGGAGCCCGTGCGCTGCCCGAGGGCGGACCTGCGCAAGGCCCGCTTCACCCGCGGTGCGATGGCGGCCAACGGCCTGCTGTATTACCCGGAGCGGATCCCCGAAGCGATCGATTACGAACGCGTGATCCCGAAGGCGATCAAGGCGAACGAGCGCATCATGAATCGCTCGCCGCTGCCCATCATCGGCATCCGCGGGATCCGCTATCTCGCCAATAATCTGGTCAAGAGCACGCGCACCCACGACGGCCGCCGGCGGCTGCCGCTATATCTGGCGCACATCGTGCGCATGCAGGAAGAGATCGGCACCGGCGGGGCGGGTTTCCGGTTCGTCTACGCCTCGTTCCTGCAGGAGGCCGCGGACACCCTGGGCGACGACCGCCTCGCCGAGGCCGCACAGTCGCTCACGGCGGCAGGCGACGGCTGGCGCGAGTTCGCCGTGCATGCGACCAAGGTGTCGCGCCGCAAGAGCGAAATGGAGGTCGCCGGCCTCGCCGACGTCCTCCGCGACTGCGCCGAACGCGAGGCCGACGTCTGGAAACTCCTCCGCGACTACGGCACCCACCCCGCCCGGACGGCTACCGCTTCCTGATACCCGGACGGGTTCCTGTCGCCGAAAGTCAAAGGCGGCTCACGCAGAGCCGCAGAGCGCGCGGAGAGAACGTCAAAATCGTTTTCTCGCCAAGACGCCAAGCGCGCCAAGAAAGCAAAAAAATGAAAATGACAGCGCTGATGCGAGTGTAGGTCGGACTTCCAGTCCGACAGTCGAAGCCTTCGACGTGTCGGACTGGAAGTCCGACCTACGCCTGTAGATGCGTTGATGCAGTTCGGTAAAAGCGCGAGCCCGGGGATGCCGACATCGCCGCCTACCGCTTAGCCTCCGTCCGAGCTAATCGGCAATGCGGCCAATCCCTCGTTACACCATTCAATTTCGATGATTCAGGCCCTTTATGAATTTTCCTTGGCGCGCTTGGCGTCTTGGCGAGAAAACGATTTTGACGTTCTCTCCGCGCGCTCTGCGGCTCTGCGTGAGGCGCCTTTGACTTTCAGGGTTCAGGCCGCCCGATCCAGGCGTCGGACGATCGTGGCCGTGCAGCGGGCGCCGTCGATTTCGCCGTTGATGTGGACGAGCCAACGCTGGCGGCCCTGGTGCAGGAAGGCGTTGATGGTGCCGCCGCTCTGGCTGTCGTAGAAGCCCGGGGATTTCGGCGGTTCGAAGCGGCGTTCGATGCCGGTCGCCTCGCGCACGGTGGCGATGTCCTCGCGGGCGGCGAACTGGCCCGCAGCCATGCAGGTATCCGGGATCGGCAACGGCTGCGCGGTCAGCCACTCGATCAGTTCGTCGCGATCGCCGAATTCACGCGCGGCCACCAGTTCGCCGATCGCGTCTTCCGGGCATTCGCCCGCATACAGCCAAATCCAGTGACTGCCCTCGGCGATCGGTTCGTCGCGGCCGATCTGCAGACGGCGCCGATGGTCCGAAACGGGGCTGGTCGCGATATCCACCGACCCCACCAGGGCCGAATCCATGTACCCCGATTCGATATCCAGAAGGGCCAGATCGAGCACGGACTCGAAGGCGAAGCTGCGGCTGCAGACGAAGTTGCTGCGCCCGGCGAGGTCGAAGTGGCGGGCGACGTAATAGCACGGCGCGTTGCTGACCGTGTTGACGAAACTGAGCGGCATCGGCGGCATGCCGTGCCGGAACAGGGTCTCCACCACATCGAGCGTCGTCTCCAGGTCGCCACGCGCCGAACTCATATAAACGGCGGTGTCGGAGCCCGGCGTGCGATCGCCCGCGCAGCGTCCCGCGCCGATCAGCGCGAGCTGGATGAAACGCCCGATCCGACGGACCGGCACGCCCAGCGATTCCTGGACCAGCGTCTTCAGCGGCGCCGGCGTATCCCCTTCGACGGCCTCGCGATAATCGCCGGTGCCCCGTATCCAGACCTGGTGTCGCGGGCTTTCAATCGACATTGGAAACGATCAGCGACGTATTGTTGCCGCCGAACCCGAAGTAATTGAGCATGAAGTGGCCGGGGTCGATCGCGCGGTTGCGCTGATTGAGGGCGAGACCCGAATCGCTGCGCTCCGGCGAGGCGATCCCCGGCGTGCCCGGCAGGACGCCCTGCGCGGCGGCCGCGCGGAACAGGAGCAATTCATTCAGACCACAGGCGCCGAGCGTATGGCCGATATGCGGCTTGAGCGCGAAGATCGGCGGTACCCGATCGAACACGGCCTGCATGCCCGCGGCCTCGGCCTCATCCGAGTGCAGGCTCGCCGTGCCATGCACCTTGATCGCGGCGATCTCCGAGGATGGCACGCAGGCGCGTTCGATCGCGCGTTCGATCACCGTCGCGACGGTCGAGCCGTCGGGGTTGGTGGTCGACATGCTGTAGGTGTCGCAGAGTGTGGCCGCACCGCGGAGATACAGGTCGTCGGGCGAGCGCTGGCGGGCCGACAGGACCAGCGCGGAGCAGCCCTCGCCGGGCGTGAGCCCATCACGGTCGCGGTCGAACGGCCGCATGTTCCCCGGTGCCAGCAGTCCCAGGCTCTGGAAACCGGCGGCGGTCACCACGTTGAACAGCTCCACGCCGACCACCAGCGCGTTATCGAGCCGGCCCCGGGCGATCATGTCCGACGCCGTCACGAGCGCATTGGCGCTCGCCGTGCATGCGGTATTGAAGCTGTAGTCGGGGCCCCGCAGACCGAAACGCCGCCGCAGATGCAGCGCGAGATTGGCGATACTGTTGCTCGCGATCAGCGCGATCGCATCGTCGGTTTCCGCGAGTTCACGCCGGAATCGGGCCTCGGACACGGACACATCGGCCGACGAACTGCCCAGGAAGAGCCCCATGCGCAGCCGCTCATCGGCGCTGATCGCAGCCTCGTCGAGCGCGCGCTCGATCACGCCGGCCAGGACCTCGTACAGGCGCTCCTCGAGCCGCTCCAGCGGGCGATCCGCCAGCAGGCGATAGGGAATCTCGTCGGTGGCATCACCGTACTGCAGCGGCACGCGTACGGGCTCGCTCAACTGATCGAACGCGCCGACCGCGGCGGCCAGGTCCGTGCCCAGGGCCGTATGCGCGCCACCGCCGACGAACCACGCACGCCTCATCGGCAGCCCCCTGCGGCCACCGCGCGATCGATCCCGAGCAAGTGGGTCCGGCGACACGCGCGCATCAGGCGGCCGGCTGGCGCTCGCGGATAGTCCGGGCGAGCGTGTTGACGCTCTCCAGCGCTCGCCGCGCCTCGGGACCCGCCTTGATCCGCACACCGTAGCGATTCTGCACAGCGATACAAATCTGCAATGCGTCGAGCGAATCCAGATCCAGGGCGCCACCGATCAGGACGTCGTCGTCCCCGATGCTCTCCGGCGGCACATCCTTGTCACATTCCTCGACGATCAATGCCTTGAGCGCGGCATTCAGATCTTCCGTCTCCGTCCCGGTCATCGCGTCATCCCGTCGTTCACTCACTGCGGCGCGCCTGGCGCCAGCCGGCCAGTGCGACACCGGCCAATCCGAAGGCGATCAGCGCGCCCGCGTAGCCGAGGACTTCGGCGGGTCCGGCGCGCTCGAGAAAAGCCAGAAGGAATCCGTCGAGGCCCCAGGCCATCGGTGACAGCCGGGTCACGGCCTGGAGGGCCGGCGGCATGACGAATTCCGGCACCATGATGCCACCGATGGCCGCCAGTATAATATTGCCGCCACCGCCGAGCATCGCCGCCTGTTCGGTGGTCGACGACAGCGCCGCCACCAGCAGCGCGTATCCCAGCGCCGCCACGCTCACCGCGACCGCCATCAGCAGCAGCGTCGCCACGGGGACGCCGGCGACCTCGAGCGCCGCGCCGCCGAGCGCCGGCACCAGCAACAGACCGACCAGCAGCATCGCCACCGCCTGCAATTGATTCAACGCGAAATACGGGAGCAGTTTGCCCGCCAGGATCGGTGCCGCACCGGCCGGCGTCGTGCGCAGACGCTGCTCCGTACCCGACTGGCGCTCCCGGATCATCGTATTCGACAGCGGTATCACCACGAAAAAGATGCCGAAGACGAGCCAGGCCGGGACGTTCTGCTGGACGGAGGATGGCGCGGCGCCGTCGCGCTCACCGCCGTACAGGTAGGCGACATCAAGGTCGGCGCCGATACCGCCCGCATCGAACTGGACCAGCGGCGCCAGTCGCTC
The DNA here is from genome assembly GCF_001614315.2 of Halofilum ochraceum. Classification (NCBI taxonomy): domain Bacteria; kingdom Pseudomonadati; phylum Pseudomonadota; class Gammaproteobacteria; order Chromatiales; family Ectothiorhodospiraceae; genus Halofilum; species Halofilum ochraceum. The sequence goes on along the minus strand of NZ_LVEG02000008.1, from coordinate 38,611 downwards.
CGACAGCGCCTCCATGCGGGCCTGGCCGAGCCCCTGGCGCACGGCGGCCACCAGCAGGGCCTCGCGCTGCCGGTCGATCTTGGGGGCCACGAGGACATGAACATGCCTCGCCGGCTCTCCACCGTCCGCGTACACGGCCTGCTCGAAACCGGCGTCGATCCGCAGGCCAAAGCCGGCGTCGCGGGCGTGGATGCGTTCGCGGAACGCGTCGTCGTCGACCGGGCCCTCGAGCTCGACCACCTCGAAACCCTCGTTGCGCCGCAGCGACTCGATGACCGTGCCGGCACTGTCACTGTCGTCCTCGTTGACCACCAGCGCGGTCGCCACCGTGCCACCGCCCTGCTCGAACCGGTCCTGCAGCGCCAGCGACATGACGAGGATAAACACCGCGGGCATCAGGAACAGCAGCAGCAGGGTCTGCGGATCGCGCCACAGCAGGAGCATCTCCTTCCGCGCACAGGCCGCCACCACCAGCCGTTTCATGCCGCCTCCCGGTGGCGGAGCAGGCGCAGATACACGTCCTCCAGCCGTTCCACTCCGTAACGAATGCGCTCGATCGCCACGCCCTGCCCATCCAGCGCGCGCATGATCGCGGTCGCGGCCACGGTATCGGTGGCCTCCAGGCGCACCCGGCGCGCGTCCAGCCATACCGGCGACCACGGCTGCAGCGCCGCATCGAGATCCGCCGTGGGGATCGAGCGCAGCGTCACCACCATCGAGGTACCGCCGAAGCGCTCCAGCAGTTCATCGGTAGCCCCGGCGGCGACCGTTCGTCCCTGATCGATGACGGTCAGATGGTCGCAGAGGGCCTCGACCTCCTCCATATAGTGCGAGGTGTAAACGATCGTCGTACCGTCGCGCCGCAGCGTCGCGATGGCGGCGGTGATGCATCGCCGCGACTCGGCATCGACACCGACCGTGGGCTCGTCGAGGTACAGGATTTGCGGGCGATTGATCAGCCCGACCGCAAGATTCAGCCGCCGCTGGAGCCCGCCGGAGAGCGTACCCGCGCGCTGGTCGAGCACGTCGCCGAGTCCGGCGACCTCCACGCAGTATTCGAGGCCCTCGCGCCACCGGTTCCCCGTCAAGCCATGGACGCCGGCGAAGAACGCGAGGTTTTCGCGCGCGGTCAACGTGGCGTAGAAGGCGCAGGCCTGGGGCACCAGCGAGCTGGCGGATTTCAGCCAGCCACGCTCGGCCGGCGTGCGCCCGGCGATCGTTACGCGCCCCTGCTGCAGGGAAGTGACTCCGTTCAGGATCGCCAGCAAGGTACTCTTGCCGGCGCCGTTCGGCCCCAGCAGGCCGGCCAGGGAGCCGCGCGTGACCTGGAAATCGACTGCATGCAGGGCATCCCGCTCCATGCCTGGATAACGGTGGGTGAGCCCTTCCACCGAGATCAATGGATCCCTCTCATCGATGGCGGTATCGGCGTTAATATGGCTGGTTCCTGATGACGAAAGCGGGCGCGCGAGCGGCCCCGGATTGTACGCAGCGGGACGCAGGCGTACCAGTTTCCGGCTGCGAACCGTCGCTGCCCGGAGCAGGCACCCACCCCCGCGCGGCGCAACGGCGCCGCCGGTCCGGACCAACCCACGAAAACAGTGAAGGGAAACAGTGAATGGCCACTCGTCCCGGCACCGCACCGGCTGATTCAGGCCCCCACGTATTCACGGTCAGCGAACTGAACCGCACCGTACGCGACCTGCTCGAAGGCGGCCTGGGGGCGGTGTGGATCGAGGGCGAACTGTCGAATATCGCCCGGCCGGCTTCGGGGCATCTGTATTTCTCGCTCAAGGATCGCGACGCGCAGGTGCGCTGCGCCATGTTCCGGGGCCGCAATCGCCTGATGGATTTCCGCCCGGACGCCGGCATGCAGGTCCGGGCCCGCGCGCGGGTCAGCCTGTACGAGGCCCGCGGCGATTATCAATTGATCGTGGAGCAGATGGAGCCGGCCGGTGCCGGTGCCCTCGCCCGTGCCTTCGAGGAACTGAAAAAACGCCTCGACGCGGAAGGCCTGTTCGCCCAGGAGCGCAAGCGTGGTTTACCGCGCATGCCGCGCCGGATCGGCATCGTCACCTCCGCGTCCGGAGCGGCGGTGCGCGACGTCCTCAAGGTGCTCGCGCGCCGTTTCCCCGCGATCCCGGTCGTGATCTATCCGGTCCAGGTGCAGGGCGAGCGCGCGGCGCCGGCGATTGCCCGGATGATTGAGACCGCCGGGCGCCGGGCCGACTGCGATGTGCTGCTGCTCGTGCGCGGAGGGGGCTCACTGGAGGACCTGTGGCCGTTCAACGAGGAAGCGGTCGCCCGGGCGGTCGTTGCCAGTCCGATCCCGATCGTCAGCGGGGTCGGCCACGAAGTGGATGTCACGATCGCGGATTTCGCCGCGGACGTCCGCGCGCCGACGCCATCCGCCGCGGCCGAACTGGTGGTACCCGACGCGGGCGAACTCCTGCAGACGCTTGAACGCCTGCGCCGCCGCCTGCAGGCCGCGGCAAGCGCCTCCCTGCGCCGCCGCGAAGAACGCCGCCGGAACGTCGAATCACGCCTGCGCCGCCAGCACCCCGAGCGGCGTCTGCAACAGCTGCAGCAGCGGCGCGACGAACTGGAATTACGCCTGCGGCGCATCGGCACACGCGCGATCACCACACGCCGTGAGCGGCTGGAACGGATCGATGCCCGCCTGCGCCGCGCTTCCCCGCTCGCGCGGATCGAGCGCCTGCGCGAACGCCTGGACAGCAACCGCCGCCGCCTCGACGGCGCGATCCGCGCCGACCTCAAGCACCGCGACGCCCGCGTAGCCGCCCTCTCCCGCGCCCTGGAGGCCGTCAGCCCGCTCGCCACCCTCGGCCGCGGCTACGCCCTCGTCCGCGCCGCCGAAGACGGCCGCGCCATCACCGACGCCCGCCAGGTCGAACCCGGCCAGCACCTCGACATCCACCTTGCCCACGGGCGCCTCGAAGCCGACGTTACCAGGGCGGAACCGGGTGACGGGAACGGCGATAGAACCACGAATGAACACGAATGAACACGAATGGGGTTGGGGCTCCCGGAGGCTTCTGGAGCTTCGCTGTTCAGATCTCGAAAAATGCATAACCAAAAAATGGACTAAAAATGCACGAAAAATGGTCCCGTTCGTAGTTTGGTGTTTTTTACAGCGCTTGAACCGAAGCGGCAGTTGTAGCTGTAGCTGCCTGTTTTTCTTTTGCCTCAATCCGTAAAGCCTATTTTTCGTCCATTTTTAGTTCATCTTTTGGTTATGAATTTGCTCCCTGGCGCTCCCACTCCGTGACAGCGTAGCTCCAGAAGCCTCCGGGAGCCCCAACCCCATTCGTGTTCATTCGTGTTCATTCGTGGTTCCAGATTTACAGTCCCGGCACCTCGCCCGATCACTCGCGAGCGAGTTCAGCGGCGACCGAGACAAGGTCGGCTTCGGTGGCCAGGAGGAAGCGGCCGGCAGGGTTGGGGTTGCCGAAGGTGACGTCGCGGTAGGTCGACCACACGCGTTGGCCATAGGCGCGGGAACGGGACTCGCTGGCCCAGTGGTGGTACCGGCCCACGCCGATGACGGTGTCGCGCGTGGAATCGATCGCATCGGCCAGGATACCGGCCGCGATCTCGAGGTTGTATTCCATACCCAGCAGCTTCATCGGATCGTCGAAACGGTCCGCATGCCAGCCGACGTTCACCTGGGCGATACCGACATCGACCCGCTTCGCCGGCCATTTGGCCAGCACCGCCTCGAGCCCCTGCTCGGCGCGCTCGCGTGAATTGAACCAGTACCCCCCGGTCGGGGTGCGGATCACCCACGGCCATGGGCCGATCATCTCCGGCGCGATCGTGCGCCGGCTCTCGACCAGCGTGAGCGCGTACAGCAGCGCCGGGTCCAGACCGTGAGGGCCGGCCGCGCGTGCCCAGGCACTGCCGTCGAAATCGAGATCGTTCGCGTGTGCCGGTGACGACGGCGCGGCCAGCGCGGCGAAAACGAGCGCCGCACACACCGACTGTCCGATTGCCGTCAGCACCCTGCGCACCCGCATCGCCTGCTCCCGAATCATCGTGCCGTCACCGTATCCCTCGCCGCGCCTCCTTGTTACGGGCAACCGCGGTTGCCCCCACGACCGCGCACTGTCGCCCGCCACTGGCAGAGCGCGGATCATGCGCAAGCCGTGAGCCGGCGTCCAGTGAGCTTGCAGCATTCATGCCCAGCGTGTCCCGGGGCCCGTTGCCGGCAACGGTCTCCGGCGCCCTCGTGCGGCCCGGCAACCGCGAGCGGAAGGCCGGCCCTGAATCCGGACGAGGTTTTTTCACGAGCCCGGTCGGTATACGCTTGCATCGGCCCAATCCGGCCGATCCCGCAGTCCACCGTCCCTTCCCGGTTGCGACCGGGCCGCATGGAGCATACGGATGCGCCCAGTTCGATACTGCCTGCTTGCACTGACACTGTTCGCGGGTGCTCCGCTGCCGGCCGCGGACGAGGACGACGGCAGACCGATCACCGTGGCGCGCCTGGCCGATGTCGCCATCCCGCTGGAGCGCTCCGCGCCGGCCGAGGTCGAGGCCCTGACGCGCACCACGATCGCCGCCCGGCTCGCGGCCGAGATCGATTCCATCCCCGTGGAGACCGGCGAGCGCGTCGCGGCGGGGGATGTCCTCGCGCGCCTCGACTGCACGGACTTCGAAGACGCGCTGGCACAGGCCGAGGCGACCCTGGATGAACTCGAGGCCCGCCTGCGCCTGGCCGGTATCCGGCTGGACCGGACCGAGCGGCTGCGGCGCGAAAACGCCGCTTCGGCCGATCAGCTCGACGAGGCCGAAGCGGAACGCAACGCCCTCCGGGCGAACCTGCGGGCGCAGCGCACGCGTGTCGCGATGGCCCGGCGCGATGTCGAGCGCTGCTCGGTCAACGCCCCGTTCGACGGGCTGATTACCGCCCGCACCGGCGAACGGGGTGCGTATGTTCAGCCGGGCACTGCACTGATGGAACTAGTGTCAACCGACCGGCTCGAGTTGCGCGCACTACTCACCGACGGCGATGCCAAGTCCCTGGAGGCCACCGGTAACGCCACGTTCCGGGCGGGCGGAGAGCGCTGGTCGGTGAGCCTGGTGACCATCGTCGCGAGCGCCGACAGCGCCAGCCGGACGCGCGAGGCGCGGCTCGCATTCGAAGGGGCGTCGCCTATCCCCGGCACGGCCGGGCGCGTGCACTGGACGGCTCACCCGCGGTCGATTCCGGCGGATCTGCTGATCCGCCGCGATGGCGCCCTTGGGGTCTTCATCATCGCTGACGGCCGCGCCCGTTTCCGGAGCCTGCCGAAGGCCATCGAGGGCCGCCCGGCTCCGACCAGCCTACCCGCCGACACCCGTCTCGCCGTGGAGGGCCGTTACGGACTCCACGACGGCGACCGCGTGCGGATCATCGAGTAAACCGCGTTGTTCTACCGGCGCCTGCTCAACAACCATGTGCTCGCGAACGTGACGTTCGCGCTGGTACTGGCGCTGGGCATCGCGAGCTACCTGATGATGCCGCGGCAGCAGGACCCGACCATCAACTTCAACTGGATCGACATCACCACGATCCTGCCCGGTGCGACGGCACGCGACATCGAGAAGCGCGTGACGGACCCCCTCGAGCGGGCCCTGGAGAGCGTATCGGACGTCAAGTTCGTCTCCAGTACCAGCCGCGAGAGCATCTCCTCGATCCTCGTGCGGTTCGAGGACATCAGTGACGCCAGGTTCGCCGAGCGCGTGGCCGATCTGCGGCGCGAGATCCGATCGGCCGAGGATGAACTGCCCGACGACGCCGAAGAGCCGGACATCACCGAGATCACGACCGCCAACGCGTTTCCCACCGCGACGGTCATCGTCACGACCCCCGGCGACGGCGAGCAGCTGCGACGACAGGCGCAGTCGACACTCGAGGACCTGCAACGGATGCGCGGGGTCGATCAGGTGCTCGCCACCGGCCTCAACGAACCCGAACTCCACGTTCGCTTCGATCCGGCCGCGGTCGAAGCACACGGCATCGCCCCGGGCGATCTCGTCGACACCGTGCGCAGTTACGCGCGCGACCTCGCGGCCGGCGGTATCGAGGTCGGCGACCAGGGCTGGCTGGTGAGTATCACCGGGACTTCGGGCGACCCTGAGAATCTCGGTTCGATACCGGTGGAGACGCTCCGCGGCGAGGTCCCGCTCGATCGCCTCGCAACGGTCGCACGCGGACGCAGCGAGAACGCGGAACTGGTGCGCTACGGTGGCCAGCCGGCCGTGATGCTGGGCGTCAGCAAAGAGGGACAGGCGAACACACTCACACTGGTCGAGCGGATCAACGCGTACGTCGACGAGCGCAACGCCCTCAGCGACAGCACCGGTGCCCGGCTCATCGTCGCCGATGACCGCACCGAGATCACGCGCGAGGCCCTGTCGATCATGCAGACCAACCTGCTGATCGGCCTCGGCCTGGTGCTGTTGGTGGCCTGGCTGTTCCTCGGGACCGGGATCTCGCTCCTGACCGCGATCGCGATCCCGTTCATCCTGGCGGGCACCTTCTGGGCGCTCTGGGGGCTGGATCAGACGCTCAACGTCACGGTCCTGCTGGGCGTCGTGATCGCGCTCGGCATGCTGGTCGACGATGCGGTCGTCGTCGTCGAATCGATCTATTACCGCATGGAGCGCGGCGCGGCGGCGCTGGATGCGGCCATCGATGGCATCCGCGAGGTGGGCACCCCGGTCGTTACCGCGGTGGCGACGACGATCGCCGCGTTCCTGCCGCTGATGCTGCTGCCGGGCATCCTCGGCAAGTTCATGTACATCGTCCCGCTGGTGGTGACCACCGCGCTGCTGATCAGCCTGATCGAGGCCTTCTGGATGCTGCCGGCGCATATCGCTGCGGCCCGCATCGATCTCAACCGCCCCTCCCGCGTCCAGCGGCTGCGCCGCCGCACGCTGCGACGGATCCGCAGCCTCTATACCGGCCTGCTGGCGCGGATCATGCGGGCACCCGGGCGCATGCTGGTGATCGGCGTCGTATTGGTCGGACTGGCGGCCGCGGCGGTCGCGACCGAGACCGGCATCCGCCGCGACTTCTTCGCCAGCGATCCGATCCGGCTGTTCTACGTGAACATCGAGATGCCGGTCGGCACGCCACTCGCGAACACGCTGGAGCAGACCCGGGAGGTCGAGGAGCGCATCCGCGCCGGCGTGCGCGAGGGCGAGGTCCGCGCCATCGTCAGCTACGCCGGCCGTCAGTACACGGACACCTCCCCACGGCGCGGGGAGCATTACGGTCAGGTGCTGGTCGCGCTCAATCCCGACAATGGGGAACTGCGCGATGTCGAGACGATGATCGGTGATCTGCGGCCGCGGGTCGCGTCGCTGCCCGGCCCGGAATCCGTCACGTTCCTCGAGATCGCGGGTGGGCCGCCGGCGACCAACCCGATCAGCGTCAAGGTCCGCGGCGATGACTTCGACGATCTGCGCGCCGCCGTCGCGGATCTCAAGGCCCTGATGGAGCGCAACGACGCCATTCGCGACATATCCGATGACGACACGAGCGGGCAGATGACGCTCGACGTCGATGTCGATGCGCAGGCGGCGCGCCGGGCTGGCGTGTCGACCGCGCGCGTCGCGCGCACGGTCAAGCTCATGGTGGACGGCGAGATCGCCACCGCCTTCCAGGACGCCGGCGAGGAACGCGAGATCCGCGTCTTCGCCGGGCGCGACAGCACCCTGCAGTCGATCGATGAGGTCCTGGAGATCGCCCTGCCGACACCGGACGGCGGCCGAGTGCCGCTGCGCGAGCTGGTCGATGTCGAACGCAGCCCCGGGCTGGCCTCCATCAACCATTACGACTTCCGGCGCACGATTACGGTCGAGGCCAATCTCGACAAGACGCAGATGGATACCATCGAGGCGAACGACTGGATCCGTGAGGAATGGGAGGACATCCGCTCGCGCCACCCCGATGTATCGCTGGATTTCTCCGGCCTGCTGGACGATATTCAGGAGAGCCTCAACTCGATGGGGATCCTCTTCCTGTTCGGTCTGGGCCTGATGTATCTGATCCTCGGCACCCAGTTCCGGAGCTATTTCCAGCCCCTGATGATCCTGACCACGGTCCCCATGGCCTTCACCGGCGTTACCGCCGGGCTGATCGCGACCGGCAACCCGCTGTCGCTGTTCACCATGTACGGGATCATCGCGCTGGCCGGTATCGCGGTGAACGCCGCCATCGTGCTGGTTTCCGCCGCCAACGAACGGCTGGACCGCGGTATGTCGCTCACGCATGCGACGCTGTTCGCGGCCCGGCGCCGGGTCATCCCGATCCTGATCACCTCGACCACGACGGTCGCCGGCCTGTTCTCCCTCGCGGCCGGCCTCGGCGGTGAGTCGCTGCTCTGGGGACCGGTCGCGACGGCGATCGTCTGGGGCCTTGTCGTGTCGACGCTGCTGACGCTGTTCGTCATCCCTACCCTGTACGGCATGAGCATGAAACGCTCCTGGCGGGTACGGCGATCATGAACGGGCGGATCATCGGCCGCTTCGCGCCCTCGCCGACCGGGCCACTGCATTTCGGATCGCTGATCGCCGCGCTCGGCAGCTGGCTGAGCGCCCGTGCCACCGGCGGCCGCTGGCATCTGCGCATCGACGACCTGGATCCCGACCGCAGCATCGCGGCCATGACCAACACCATCCAGGTGCAGCTCGAGGCCTTTGGGCTGACCTGGGATGGCCCCGTGCTGTACCAGAGCGAGCGTGGCGATGCCTACGCCGCCGCGCTGGACCGGCTCAAAGCGAGCGGCGCGGTGTACCGCTGCACCTGTACCCGACGCGAGATTGGCGCCGGAGCGCGGTACGGGCCGCTCGGCGCGATCTACGCAGGGACCTGCCGCGGGGGCCCCACCCATCCGGAGCGCGCCGCCGCTCTGCGACTGCGGCTGCCCGCAGGCCGACACGAGATCGCGGACCGCATCCAGGGCACCTGGTCCACCGATGCCGACCGGATCGGTGACGTGATCGTGCGCCGGCGCAACGGGGTGACCGGCTATCACCTCGCCACCACCGTCGACGACGCGTTCCTCGGGGTCACCGACATCGTGCGCGGCAGCGACCTCCTGCCGGCCGCGGTGATCCAGAACGAACTCCAGCGCCAGCTCGACCTGCCCGCGCCCGCCTGGGCCCACCTGCCGGTGATGATGACCCCGGACGGCACTGACAAGCTGAGCAAACAGACCGGCGCCCAGGCCGTGGATCCGGCGCACGATCCAGTCACCCCGCTCGTCGATGCCTGGTGTTTCCTGGGGCAGACGGCACCGCCCGAGACACCCGACACCCCAGCGGAATTCCTCGCCTGGGCGCTCCCGCGCTGGGAGGAGACCCGCATCCCGCCGGGCGAGCGTCTCGTGGCCGGCGGGCCGGGTGGCGGTCTGCGCCGGGAAGGGGCCTGAAACCGCCGGTTGCCGGCGACGCCCGGGGGACGTTACCTTAGGTAACGCTTAAGACCGGTCAGGCGCGTATGAGCGATCCGGATTCCAGCAGAGGCCGCCCGGATCTCGTGATCCTGCTGCTACTGCTTGCGCTGTTCCTGTTCTTTTCGCCACTGACGGCCTGGTGGGCGCGGGCCGGCCTGCACTGGTTGGTCCCGTTCCTGCTCTGGGCCCTGCTGATCGGTCTTGTCGCCACCTACGATCGGTTCGAGGGCGACGATGACGCTTGAGCCGTGGCAACTCCTCGCGGTCGGCGTCGCGTATCTGGCGCTGCTGTTCCTGATCGCATGGCTGGCCGAGCATGGCTGGTTGCCGGGCGGTCTGATCCGACACCCGATCACCGTCACCCTCTCGCTCGGCGTCTACGCCAGCTCCTGGACCTTCTACGGCAGCGTCGGCTTCGCCCACGAGTCGGGCTTCAACTTCCTGACCATCTATCTCGGCGTCACCATCGCCTTCCTGCTGACGCCGGTCCTGCTGATGCCGATCCTGCGGCTGGTGCGCGAATACCAGCTCACCTCGATCGCGGATCTGTTCGCGTTCCGGTTTCCCGGCGCGGGCACCGGTTTCCTGGTCACGGGGTTCATGCTGATCGGCATCCTGCCGTACCTGTCGCTGCAGATTCACGCCGTCATCCAGTCGGTGCAGGTCCTCACACAGCGCCCGGCACCCCATGAGGCCGGACTGGCCTTCTGCGGCACGCTGATCGTATTCGCCATCCTGTTCGGCGCGCGCCACCTCACCCCGCGCGAGAAACACAGCGGTCTGGTCGCCGCGATCGCTTTCGAGTCGGCCGTCAAGCTGGTCGCGCTACTCGCGGTGGGCGCATTCGCCGTCTGGGGCGTATTCGGGGGTCCGGCGGCATTCAGTGACTGGACCGCGCGCCACCCCGAGGCGACGGCGGAACTCTACCGGCCGGTCGCCGAGGGCCCGTGGCTGACGCTGATCGTGCTCGCCTTCGGCGCCGCCTTCCTGTTGCCGCGTCAGTTCCACATGGCCTTCACGGAGAATACCGGCCCCGGTGGCCTGCGCCGTGCAAGCTGGCTGTTTCCGCTGTATCTGCTGCTGCTGAACCTGCCCATCATTCCGATTCTCTGGGCCGGGCGCCAGCTCACCCCGAACGCGCCTCCCGACTACTACGGTCTGGCGATCACACTGGAATCCGGCTTCGAACTGCTGCCGGTGGCCACCTTCATCGGCGGCCTGTCCGCCGCCAGCGCGATGGTGATCGTCAGCACGCTCGCACTGGCATCGATGTGCATGAATCACCTGGTGCTGCCCCTGCGGTTCCGCGGGTTCCGCCAACAGACGCATCTCTACCGCCAGGTCCTCTGGGGCAAACGCATCCTGATCGCCCTGATCGTCCTGGCGGCCTATGGGTTCTACCTCGTCATGGTGCACAACCAGGGCCTGGTCCAGCTGGGCCTGATCTCGTTCGTGGCCGCTGCCCAGCTGCTGCCCGGGATCGTCGGTGTCCTGTTCTGGCGCCGCGCCACGGCGGTCGGGTTCACCGTGGGGCTGATCGGCGGCGCGACCATCTGGTTCGCGATGCTGATCCTGCCCCTCATCGGTCAAGCCGGTTCGCTCGGCGGCGAGGCCGATCTGGCCGCGCTGCTGGCGCCCGAGGGGACCAGCCTGTGGACGGCTTCGACCTTCTGGTCGCTGGCGGTCAACACCCTCGGCTTCGTGATCGGCTCACTACTGACTCGCCCCGGCGAGGCCGAGGCAAAGGCGGCCCGCGCCTGCGCCGAGCAGCGCCTGATGCCGCTGGCCGGCCGGGTCGCCGCCGCCTCTCCGGAGGACTTCGTGCGGCGGCTCGCCCGCCTCATCGGTGAGGAGACCGCCCACACCGAGGTCCGCAAGGCACTCGCCGAACTCGACATGGAAGAGCAGGACCTGCGGGCGACCGACCTGCGCCTGCTGCGTGAGCAGATCCACCGCAACCTGTCCGGCCTGGTCGGCCCCGGTCTCGCCCAGCTGATCGTCGACGATCGTCTGCAGCTCAGGCAGCGCTCGCATATCGCGCTCGCCGAGGGCATGCGCTACATGGAAGAACGGCTGGCGGACTCGCGCGATCGCCTGCGCGGACTGACCGCCCAGCTCCACTCGCTGCAGCGCTACCATCGCGACGTCCTGCACGAACTGCCCCTGGGCGTCTGCTCCCTCGCCCCCGACGGCGAAGTCGTGATCTGGAACCAGGCGATGGTGCAGCTGTCCGGCATCCCCGGCCACAGAGCCATCGGCAAACACCTGCGCCAGTTGGATACACCCTGGGCGCACGGCCTGGCGGACTTCGCCGAGGCCGATGACGACCACCGCTTCAAACTGCGCCTCGATCGCGACGACTCGGAACGCTGGTGCAACCTGCACAAGGCCAGCATCGGTCATCCGGACACCGCTCGCGCGCACGGCCACGGCGGCACCGTACTGCTGGTCGAAGACCGCACCGAACTGGAACACCTGGAGACAGAGCTGCGCCACAGCGAGCGCCTGGCATCAATCGGCCGCCTCGCCTCCGGACTGGCCCACGAGATCGGCAATCCGTTGACCGGGATCGCCAGCCTCACCCAGAACCTGGATTATGACGACACGCCCGAGCACCGCCGTGAGACCGCGCGCGCCATCCTCGAACAGACGCGCCGCATATCGGCCATTGTCGACTCGCTGCTGGCGTTCTCGCACGGCGGGCGTCCACGCCCGCTGGACCGGCGCGATGTCGAGCTCTCCCGGGCGATCGATGAGGCGATCCACCTGGTTCAGCTCGCCCGCGCCGCGCGCGATATCGAGTTCGTCAACGAATGCCCCGCGTCACTCGTCGTACCGGGCGATCCACAACTGCTTCAGCAGGTGTTCGTGAACCTGCTGACCAACGCCGCGGACGCATCCCCCGGTGGCGCGACCGTCACCGTCCGGGCAGCGACCGACGATCCCGAACGGGTGCGCATCGAGGTGATCGACGAGGGCATCGGTATTGATCCGGAACATACCGACCGCGTATTCGATCCGTTTTTCACCACCAAAGACGTCGGCGAGGGGACCGGACTCGGGCTCTCGCTGATCCATTCGATCATCAGCGAGCACGGCGGCAGCATCAGCATCGCGCCGCGCAGCGAATGCGGTACGCGCGTGGTCGTGTACCTGCCGATCGCGACGCCCGTTGCATCAGCCGACGAAGGGGCCCATGCATGAGTCGAATCCTGGTCATCGACGACGAACAGGTCATCCGTGACGCGCTTCAGCGCCTGCTGGAGCATCACGGCCACGAGGTCCAGACCGCGGGCGATCTGCCGACTGCCCGCGCGTGCGCGCCGGAGCACTTCGATTTCATCATCGCGGATCTCAAGCTGCCCGGTGCCGACGGCACGGACATCATCGAACACGCACCGGACGTTCCAGTGCTGGTCATGACGAGTTACGCCAGCGTGCAGTCCGCCGTGGATTCGATGAAACGCGGTGCCGTGGATTACATCGCCAAGCCCTTCGACCACGACGAACTGCTGATGATCGTCGATCGCGCGCTTCGCCAAGAGCGCATGTCGCGCCAGAACGCCGCCCTGAAACAGGACATCCAGCGCGACTACCCCATCACCGGAATGGTCGGCTCCGGCCCGGCCATGCGCGAGGTCCATGAACGGATCGCCCGCGTCGCACCGACCGACATGACCGTCCTGATCCTGGGCGAATCCGGTACCGGCAAGGAACTGGTTGCGCGCGCCATCCATGAACAGAGCTGGCGCCATGAAGCGCCGCTGATCGCCGTCAACTGTGCCGCCATTCCCGAGAGCCTGATCGAATCGGAGCTCTTCGGCCACGAGAAAGGCGCCTTCACCGGCGCCACCGGCAAACGCATCGGCCTGGTGGAAGCGGCCAGCGGCGGCACACTCTTCCTCGACGAAATCGGCGAACTGCCCCTGGCCGCCCAGGCTCAGCTGCTGCGGGTAATCGAAGACGGCGAGATCCGTCCGGTGGGCGGCTCACAGACCCGAAAGATCGACATCCGCCTCATCGCCGCGACACACCGCGACCTCGATGCCATGGCCACCAAGGGCCTGTTCCGGCCCGACCTTTTCTACCGCCTGCAGAAGATGGAGGTCCGCCTGAACCCCTTGCGCGACCGCCAGGACGACCTGCGGGAACTCACGGAATTCATGCTGGACAAGGCCGCGCGTGCGACTAACCGGACACCCCCGCGGCTGTCGAAAGAGGCACTGGACGCGATCGCCCGCTACGACTGGCCCGGCAACGTCCGCGAGCTCGAAAACGCGGTCGAGCGGGCGGTCATCCTCTGCGACGACGAAGAGATCCGACCCGAACAGCTCGGCATCCCGGTGGAACACGACCGCGCCCCCGAACGGGCTGCCCCCGCCTTCAACCTGAGTCTGGACGAATACTTCCGTCAGTTCGTGCTCACGCATCAGGACACGCTGACCGAGACGGAACTGGCCAAGCGCCTCGGTATCAGCCGCAAAGCGCTCTGGGAACGCCGCCAGCGCATGGACCTGCCGCGCCCCGGCAGGCAGTACGCATGACGCCCGGCACGTCATAAACGTAAGCGTTACGGACCTACCCGTACACGCGAGACCTCTGTTACGAGTTGTAACATGCACATAATTCCACCCCCCGGGAAAAAGTCCCAACTATCTGTTCATGCTGAGGTTATTGGTCTGGCACGATAATCGCTATCAGAATTATTGGCATACGTCCCAGGCGTGCAGCCACGCCGCACTTGCAAACGATCCACACGGAACGGGCGAATCCACGTCCGTCCCATCCGGCCCGGTTACCGGGTCGACCCCGTTACACGGGAACAAAGGAGGGGCAGCATGAGCGACCGTCCAGACGATCCGAAGAACAATCGCGGCAAGGGCTTCAGCCGTCGCGATTTCCTCAAGACCAGTGCCGTCACCGGGGCCATCGCCGGCGCCGGGCCGACCGTGTTCACGCGCAATGCATGGGCGGAGCGCGAGGCGATCGGCAACTACCCCGTCAAGGGCAAGGCCGTCACCTTCGGGTTCAACGTGCCGCAGACCGGCGCCTATGCCGATGAGGGTGCGGACGAACTCCGCGCCTACAAACTCGCCGTGAAGCACCTGAACAACGGCGGCGGCATGCTCGAGACGATGGCGCCCAACGAATTGACCGGCCAGGGCGTGCTCGGCAAGAAGGTCGAGTACGTGAGCGGCGATACGCAGACCGATCCGGACGCCGCGCGCACCAGTGCACGCCGCATGATCGAGCGTGACAAGGTGATCATGTGGGGTGGCGGGTCATCCAGCGCCACCGCGATCGCCCAGCAGTACCTGGCGCAGGAGATGGGCGTCGTGTACATGTGCGGGCTGACCCACTCCAACGACACGACCGGCAAGGACCGGCGCCGCTACGGCTTCCGGCACTTCTTCAACGCCTACATGTCCGGCAAGGCGCTCGGCCCCGTGCTGGCGGATGCCTACGGCACCGACCGGCGCGCCTATCACCTGACGGCGGACTACACCTGGGGCCACACCCAGTACGACTCCATCAAGCAGTTCACCGAGGCCGAAGGCTGGACCACGGTGAACAACATCATGACGCCGCTCGGGAGCTCGGATTATTCACAGTTCCTCACGCAGGTACTGAACTCCGATGCCGACGTGCTGGTCCTGAACCACTACGGCCAGGACATGGTCAACTCGCTGACCCAGGCGGTGCAGTTCGGCATGCGCGACATGCAGAAGAACGGCAAGGACATGCAGATCGTCGTGCCGCTCTACAGCCGCCTGATGGCACAGGGCGCCGGCGCCGAGAACATCGATGGCGTGTTCGGTTCCACCGCATGGAACTGGGCGCTCGAGGATGAAGGCTCGCAGGCCTTCACCAAGACCTTCGAGGCGGAATACGGCTTCCCGCCGTCACAGGCCGCGCAGACCTGCTACGTGCAGACGCTGCTCTACGCCGACGCCTGCGAGCGGGCCGGCACGTTCTATCCGCCGGAGGTCATCAAGGCCCTCGAGGATCACCGGATCACCGGTATCGGCCCCGGCGAGGCCCACTACCGCAAGGGCGACCATCAGTGCTTCAAGGACATGCTGGTCGTGCAGGGCAAAGGCCCGGCGGAGAAGGAAGGCGAGTACGATCTGCTCAAGATCTACCAGCAGGTGCCGCGCGAGGATGTCACCTATCCCGTCGACACCTTCCCCGGCAAGCTGGGGCCGTATCGCCCGGCGTGACCCCGGGCGTACCGGGGCCGTCGGGGGCCCCGCCACGACAAGGACGCCGGCCCGGCCCGCCGGGCCGGCGTTTCCCCGGAGCCGCCGGTTCTACGGCGGTATACAGCCGAACCGGATCGCCCGCGACCGAAGCAGCGCGATCTGCGGGCCTGACACGATCATCAAACCGCGCTCATAGCGCCTGAACCGGGAGTCAACGGATGTCGAATGCCGTGTTCCTGCAACTCCTGACCGGCCTCCAGCTGGGCGCGATCTACATGCTGATCGCACTCGGGCTGACGCTGATCTTCGGCACCCTCGGGGTCGTCAACTTCGCGCACGGCGCGCTGTTCATGCTGGGGGCCTATCTCGGGGTGATCATCGCCGGCGAAACGGGCTTTCTGCTCGCGATCCTGCTGGTGCCGCCGCTGCTGTTCCTGATCGGGCTGCTGCTCGAGCGCGGCATCATCCAGCATTTTTACGACCGACCGCATACCGACCAGATCCTGGTGACGTTCGGTATCGCGATCGTTGTCCAGGAGGCGCTCAAGTGGATCTTCGGCGCCAACAATATCCCCTTCCCCACGCCCTCCTGGGGCAGCGGCGTCGTGATGCTCCACGAGTACCTGCCTTTCCTGGATGGCATCGTGGTGTACCCGCAGTGGCGCCTGATCCTGGTCGTCGTATCGCTCGTCACCGTGCTCGCGCTGTTCGGCCTGCTGCAGTTCACCCGCTTCGGGCTGGTCGTGCGGGCAGGGATGCGTGATTCGGAAATCCTGCGCTTTCTCGGCATCAACATCGAACGGCGTTTCGCGATCGTCTTCGGTCTGGGCGCCGGGATCGCCGGTATCGCCGGGCTGTTCGGCGGCCCAGTGACACAGGTCTATCCGGGCATCGGCATGGCCTATCTCGTGCCGTCGTTCCTCGTCGTCGTGATCGGCGGCATGGGCTCGGTACCGGGTGCGGTACTCGCCGCGCTGCTGCTCGGCATGGCGCTTTCGTTCTCGGCCGAGTACTCGAACATCCAGCAGATCATCATCTATCTCATCGCCGTCATCGTGCTGCTGGTCCGCCCACGCGGCCTGCTTGGCAAAAAGGGAGTACTGGAATGAGCGACCCGGGAGATACGAACGCCCTCCGCGGCGAGGTCTTGCCGGTCGCCATCTTCGCGGCGATCGCGCTCACGATGCCGCTGTGGTTCCCGTGGATCGGCGGTTACTCGGGGCTCGACACGAAAATCCTGATCTTCGTGATCTTCGTGCTCGGCTTCGACCTGCTGCTCGGGTTTACCGGCTACCTGTCGTTCGGCCACGCCGCGTTCTTCGGCACCTCGGCGTACACGACCGGCCTGACGCTGCTTCACTTCTCGGCCGAGATCATCCCGGCGATGCTGATGAGCGTGCTCGTGACCTTCGTGCTCGCGCTGCTGATCGGTCTGCTTCTGACCAAACGCACGGGCATCTACTTCGCGATCCTCACGCTCGCGTTCGCCTCGATGCTCTACCGAGCCGCGCTGTCGATCTTCTCCGACTGGACCGGCGGCGACAACGGGCTCACCGGACTGCCGACGCCGGTGCTGTTCGGTCAACCACTGCACGACACCCCGATGTTCCTGCTGGTCGCCGCCTTCGCGATCCTGGGCTTCTGGATCGCGCTGCGCATCGCCCGCTCGCCGTTCGGCCTGATGCTACGCGCCATCAAGTCGAACCAGGAGCGACTCGCCTACACCGGCGTGGACGTCAGCCTCTACAAGCTGTGGGGCTTCATCGTCAGCGGGCTCTACGGCGGCGTCGCCGGATCATTGATGGTGATCTACGAGCCCTACGTGGCCACGCACTTCCTGCACTGGACCATGTCCGGTGAGGTCGTGATCATGGCCGTGATCGGCGGCGTCGGCACCCTGATCGGGCCGATGATCGGCGCGGGCTTCATGATGTACTTCGAGAACGTGGCCTCGGCCTGGATCGGCGAACAGTGGCTGCTCGTGCTGGGCCTGCTGTTCGTGCTCATCATGATGTACATGCCGGGCGGTTTCATGGAGGGCGGACGCCGCCTGCGCGCCTGGTTCCGTCACCGCCGCGGCATCGCAGATGCCCCAACCCCCGAGGAGAACGATACCCATGGCTGAGGCCAACGCAGCGGCACACCTCCTCGAGGTCGATTCGGTATCGGTGCATTTCGGTGGCGTGGCGGCCCTGCAGAATGTCGATCTGCGGGTCAAAGAGGGCTCAACGCATTGCATCATCGGTCCGAACGGGGCCGGCAAATCGACCCTCGTCAACGTGCTGACGGGCCAGCTCCGGCCCAACGAGGGCCATGTCCGCTTCGCCGGTCAATCGCTTGATGCCGTGCGCCCGCACGATATCAACCAGCGCGGGATCACCCGGGTGTTTCAGTCGCCGTCGATCTTCGACGAGATGTCCCTGCGCGACAACGTGGCGATTGCGGCGCTGGCCAAGCGCGACGGCAAGTTCCGTTTCAATCTCTTCCAGCCCCGCAGCCGCATGGGCCCCGCCTGGAAACATGCCGAAGAAAAACTGGAGGCCGTCGGCCTGGCCGATCAGCGCCATACCGAGGCACAGCACCTGTCCCGCGGCGACAAACGGCGCCTGGAGCTGGCGATCTGCCTCGCGGCCGATCCGCGGCTGCTGCTTCTGGATGAGCCGACGGCCGGTATGTCGCGCCACGAGACCGAGGCCACCATCGATCTGCTGAAGCAGATCGCCTCGACGGGCGTGACCAAGGTCGTGATCGAGCACGACATGCACCTCGTATTCTCGCTGGCCGAACGCCTCACGGTATTGCACCAGGGCGGTGTCATCGCCGAGGGCACACCGGAGGAAGTCCGGAACAATCAACAGGTGATCGAGGCCTATCTGGGAGGAGCAAGAGAATGAGCCGTTCCGAAGCCACCGCAGATGCCGCAACGGTTCCCTCGCCGGATGCCTTTCTCTCGTGCCGCGATATGCACGCCTATTACGGCGAGAGCTACATCGTTCAGGGGGCTTCGTTCGAGGTCGCCGAGAAAGAAGTCGTCGCCCTGCTCGGGCGCAATGGCGCCGGCAAGACTTCGATCCTGCGCACGATCGCCCGTGCACCCCAGCCGCAGCTCCGCCGCGGCTCGATCGAGCTTGGCGGTGAAGCCCTGCACACGATGAAGGATTATCAGGCGGCGCGGGCCGGGGTCGCACTGGTACCAGAGGACCGGCGCATCATTCCGGGCATCACGGTCGAGGAAAATCTGGTCCTTGCCCAGATCGCGCCATCGGTCGGCTGGACCACGGAGCGGATCTATGAGCATTTCCCGCGTCTGGCCGAACGCCGGCGCCAGGAGGCGACCACGCTCTCCGGCGGTGAGCAACAGATGCTGGCGGTCGCGCGCGCGCTAGCCCGCGACGTCCGTCTGTTCCTGCTGGACGAACCGTACGAGGGCCTCGCACCGCAGATCGTCCAGGAGATCGAACGCATCGTCGAGGAGGTGAAACGCCTCGGGATCACTACGATCATCGTCGAACAGAATGCCCTGGCCGCACTGGAACTCGCGGATCGGGCGATCATCATCGACATGGGCGAGGTCGTGTTTACCGGCACCGCGAAAGAGGTGCTCGACAACCGCGAGCTCCGGGACCAGTACCTCGCCATCTGACGGCGCCCGCGACCGGCGCGTGGCGCCGGCAAATGCCGCTCACCGGGCCTGTCTCGCGTGCCACGCGGCAGCCTCCGCGGTGCACCGAAAATCCGCCTCCGCGCCCGGGGCATGGGAACAAAACGCACCGGCAACGGCGGGTAATCGCGCGGATTTTCCCGCCACGGCCCGAATCTCTCGTCGTCGGACGCGAATTCGGGCAGCATGGTCGTGTCGAGTACAGGAAATCGGGTGCGCCCGCGAGGGTCATGCACCCGCGAACAACGGGAGAGTGCCATGAGTGAAAACATCGAATCGGTTCTCACCGAGAAACGCGTATTCGAGCCGAGCGAGGAAACGGCCCGCGCCGCCCGCATCAAGCAGGCCGACCTCGACGCGATGTACGGCAAAGCCGAGTCCGACCACGCCGGCTTCTGGGCCGATCTGGCCCGCAGCGAACTCCACTGGCAGAAGGCGTTCAGCGAGGTCCTCGATGACAGCGAGGCGCCCTTCTTCCGCTGGTTCGCCGACGGCGAGCTCAACGTCTCGGAAAACTGCATCGATCGCCATCTCGAGGACCGCGGCGACAAGCCCGCCATCGTCTTCGAGGGCGAGGAAGGCGATACGGCCACGTACACCTTCCGGGACGTCCACCGCGAGGTCTGCCTGTTCGCCAATGCGCTGAAGGCGAAAGGCGTCGAGATGGGCGACCGCGTCGTCATCTACATGCCCATGATCCCGCAGGCCGTATTCGCGATGCAGGCCTGTGCGCGTATTGGCGCGATCCACTCGGTCGTGTTCGGTGGTTTCTCCGCCGACGCCCTGCGCGATCGGATCAACGACTGCGAGGCGAAGGCGGTCATCACCGCGGACGGCGGCACCCGCGGCGGCAAAGTACAGCCGACCAAGAAGGGCGTGGACGACGCCATCGCCGGCGGCTGCAAGACCGTCAGCACCGTGTTCGTGTATCAGCGTGCCGGCAACGAAGTGAACATGACCGACGGGCGCGACGTATGGTGGCACGAGGCGGTCGCCGATCAGCCGGCCGAGTGCGAGCCGGCCCGGATTCCGGCCGAGCATCCGCTGTACCTGCTCTACACCTCTGGTTCGACCGGCAAACCGAAGGGTATCCAGCATTCGACCGCCGGGTACCTGCTGAACGCCGTGGTCACCTGCAAATGGGTCTTCGACCTGCGCGACGATGACGTCTTCTGGTGCACGGCGGATGTCGGCTGGGTGACCGGCCACACCTATGTCGCCTTCGGCCCGATGGCCTGCGGCGTGACGCAGGTGATGTACGAAGGCGCACCGACCATCCCGGACGGTGGCCGTATCTGGCGCCTGACGCAGAACCACGGTGTGACCGTGTTTTACACCGCACCCACCGCCATCCGAGCGCTGATGAAGCTCGGTGACGACTTTCCGAACAGCTGTGACCTGTCGAAACTGCGCATCCTCGGGACCGTCGGCGAGCCGATCAATCCGGAGGCCTGGATGTGGTACTACCAGGTCATTGGCGGCGAGCGCTGCCCGATCGTCGACACCTGGTGGCAGACCGAGACCGGCGCGCACATGATCTCGCCGCTGCCCGGCGTCACGCCGCTCAAGCCGGGGTCCTGCACGCGGCCCCTGCCCGGCATCGCCGCCGACGTCGTCGATGAGGAGGGTCACTCCATCACCGAGCCCGACCAGGGCGGTTACCTGGTCATCAAGAAGCCGTGGCCGTCCATGCTGCGCACCATCTGGGGCGATCCGCAGCGCTACAAGGACACGTACTGGCCGAAGTTCGACGGCAAGTACTACCTCGCCGGCGACAGCGCCCGCAAGGACGCCGACGGCTACTTCTGGATCATGGGCCGCATCGATGACGTCGTGAACGTCTCCGGCCATCGTCTCGGGACGATGGAGGTCGAATCCGCCCTCGTCGCCCACGAGCAAGTC
Organism: Halofilum ochraceum; assembly: GCF_001614315.2. Lineage (NCBI taxonomy): Bacteria > Pseudomonadati > Pseudomonadota > Gammaproteobacteria > Chromatiales > Ectothiorhodospiraceae > Halofilum > Halofilum ochraceum. Next base: position 17,378 of record NZ_LVEG02000008.1, on the reverse strand, counting down.
GCCGAGGCGGCAGTCGTCGGTATTCCGCACGAGGTGAAAGGCGAAGGCATCTTCGCGTTCGTGGTCCTCAAGGGCGAGCGCCCGGAGGGCGGCTACGACGAGAAACTGGTCAAGGAACTGATCCAGTGGGTGGGCAAGCAGATCGGCCCGATCGCCAAGCCGGAGGACATTCGCTTCGCCGACAACCTGCCCAAGACCCGCTCCGGCAAGATCATGCGCCGGCTGCTGCGCAACGTGGCCCAAGGCAAGGAAGTCGAAGGCGATACCTCGACGCTGGAAAACCCGGCGATCATCGAACAGCTGCAGGGCCGCAGCTGACGCCAACCAGGCCGGGCGGCGACGCCGCCCGGCCTGTAGCGCCCGACGCACCGCGTTCGGTCCCCCACGATTTCCTCCGGACCCACCACTTACCGTCTCTGTCTGCCAACAGGCTCCGCCAACCAGGGCTCGGCTGGACCGGCACCCAATAGGCCGGCCTCCCGGATCCGGGCCCTCAAAATCGTAGCTCGACTCCGATCGAGAACAGGCCCACCTATTCGTCATCCAGGTCATGCTGTTCCCACTCGGCGTGCAGACCGAACGTGTGGGTGATGAACAGCCATTCACCTATTCCGTAAACCGGGCCACAGCTTCGGCGCCGCCACGCGTACAACCGCCCGATGTCCCGGCCGTGCAGTTCAGATCGGCTATAAACGGGACGTCTGGGCGTACGGATTCGGCGAGGTACTCGCGCACGGACGACTTGGACAAATTCCGTTTATTGCCTTCCGCGATCGTCGAATACGACCTATAACGGATCGGAGTTCAACATAAAACCTACATCAGCCAACGGAATCCGGGAACAATGAGTGCGGTTCATACACCCGAAATCGGCTTCAACACGGAAACCCGCGAGCGCCCAGCGCGGCGGATTCATATCACCTCGCCGTTCGCGAAGAGCGGATGGATCAATCACGGGTTCGTCGGTGCATGGTGCCCCGGGCAGGCGCTACAGGTCACCGCAGGCGGTCCCGGGCATACGGTAGCCAATGAGCACGGATTTCTGCTCGGTGCATCGGAGCCCGGCGCCGGACAACGGGTTCATGCGCGGACTGCGGGCGATCGGCTGGTGGCATTCGACGGTTACGTCGTTGACCCGCCGCTGCACCATCGCTCCGCGCCCGCGAAGATCACCGCATTCTGGGAGGATCGGCTCGAAAAGCGGGTCAACGGCAATTTCGCCGCTGCGATCATCGATTCGCGGGGCGCGGCACTGACGCTGCGCACGGATGCCTTCGGTCTCACGCCGCTGTACTACCGCGTCATCGACGAACTCGTGCTGTTTGGTACGAGTCCCGATTATCTGCTGCTCGGCGATGAAACAATCGACCGGGCATCGCTCCTGAGCGTGCTGAACAACGGCTTCATTGTCGCCGATCAGACGTTATATGACGGCATCCATCGCACCCCGCTGGGCGGCTGTCTGACCTTCACCGGGACCACGCTCGAGTCACGCAGAGTGCGCTTCGACCTCAAGGTGGCAGGCAGTGGTGAGGGCACGTTCACGCACCGGGATATGGACCGCATCCAGGGGCTTTTTCACCAGGCCGTCGAGCGTTGCCTTGCGTTGGATTACAGCGAACCGGTCATGACCCTGACGGCCGGCCTCGACAGCCGGCGTGTACTGGGCGCCCTGCTCGACAGCGGCCATCGCCCGGCGACCATGACGGTGCGGATACGGACCGACGGCGAAGATCTGGACGCCACGGTCGCCTCCCGCATCGCTACCCGATTCGGACTGAGGCACACGACGTCGGAGCTGCCAGGACCGGCACAGTATGCGCGCGACGATGAGCTGCGCTGCCGGCTGGTCGGCAGTGAGACGACCATGCACGACTGGTCGCCCACACTTCAGCGCCTCTACCCGGATGCCCCGGCGATGATCTTCGAGGGTTTTATCGGAGATACTCTTCAGGAGCCCCTGCCGCACTGGAAGGACACGTACGCATCACCGGCCGCCGACCTCGAACGCTTCGCCATGAAACTGGCGGAAGAACCGGGACCCTGGCTGGCCCGCGACATGCTGCAGTACAGCAGCGAGCTTGCCGAGCGCGTGCGCACACAGTTAGCCCCATATTCTGACCGTCGCCATATCACCGATCTGGCCGAACTGGTGACGGATATGCGCCGGGGAATCGGGCTGGGATCACGTTTCGTGCCGCCGCGGCATCTGCAGGTCCGCCCATTTTTCGATCTGGATTTCATCCAGGCGATATTCGATGTCGATCCGCGGATCAGGGTACAGCAACCGGTCCGCCGGCTGTTCATCGAGCGCTATCATCCGCGCCTTGCCGAATTCGATAACTCACCGGATTACGTCGATCGGAAACCGGCACCCCCGACCCGACTCCAGCGCGCGCGCGAGCGTGCCTGCGTGGCGCGGGCCGCACGCGACCTGCCGGTGCGCCGCCAGTACGACTGCCTCGAGTCGATCGTCTCACCGCGTACCCTGACGCTGTGCGCATTGACGCGCGTGGCGCCCGCAATAACGCAGCGCTGGTACTGGGCCCTGCGACCAATCCTGGACACGACACTGCAGCCGGCGCGCAGCGTCCCGGTGTGGCGCATTCCGGCGGTCTGAGCGCTTCAGGCCCGGCGCGGCAGCAACATGCCGATGCGGCGTGACAGGGCCGATGGCAGCAGTTCGACCAAGTCTTCCACCGCCCTGAGGCGCAGGCCGATCACCAGCGCTCCGTAGACTATGGCGCCAACGGGGATCGCCGTCGCGACAATCCATGGATCGCTCCATCCCCGGGCGACGAGCAGACCGTCAAGGGCGAGCACCACAGCCGCCATCACGCTCGTCGCAATGAGCGGCGCAAGCGCTCCTGCAAGCAGCGCAGTAAAACGCATGCGCACCATGCGCGCGCAGATCGCGAGTTCGATCCCAGCGATCAGCGACTCGACCACAAGCAACGCGATCACGACCCCGACCAGCCCCACCTGTACGCCGGCCAGATAAGCCGTAACCAGTAACAGACCACCGCCCAGCCGCAGCCCGAACAGCAGGCCGGTACGATCCCGCGCGAGGAACAGCGAGATGACCGTCGAAAGCAGAGTCCGCGCCATACCGATCGGCACCATGATCAGAATCAATACGATCGCCGGCGACCAGTCCGGGCCAAGAACGCCCTCCACGAACGGTCGTGAAATCGCCGCCATCCCGCCCAGGATGGGGAACATGACGACACTGGCTCCGGCGAGGGCTCGCTGCATGGTCTTCGCCGTCAACGCATCGTCCTGCTGCATGCGCGAATAGGCCGGGAAAAGGACCGGCTCCAGCACGGCGCTGACGAACATCTCCACCGGCTGGCGGGTAAAACGTGTAGCCATACCGAAAAGACCGAGCGCGCCCGGCCCCAGCCAGCGGCCGATGATCAGGCTGTCGGCATTGCGCAGGGACAGATGCAGCAGGTTGACGCCGGTCATATTGGCGGAGTACCGCGCGATGCCGCGAAGTTCAGGCCAGGAAAAGCGCGCACGCGGGCGGAACCGCGCAGCCCACAGCAGACAGATCGCCTCCAGCGTGGCAGCGCAGAGCATGGCGATGACCAGTGACCACACGCCATGTCCGGACCATGCCAGGGCGACGGCGACGACGGCGTAGACGATCGCTCCGAGGGTATCGGTCAGCGCGACGAAACCGAACTGCATCCGACGGTACAGCAGAGCTCCGGGCACGCCGCTGAATGAGTAGAGCACGAGCGACAGCGCGATCACCTGGATCAACGGCTCCACCTCGGGCGTGCGATACAGATCAGCGAGCAGCGGTGCCGTCAGTATCAGGCCGCCCATCAACAAGATCCCAAGCACCAGATTGAGCAGAAACACCGTATCGATGAGCGCCGGCGTGATCTCCTCGCGCTGGATCAGCGGTCCGTGCGTACCCAGGGTCTGGAGCGCGGTCACGATCGAGATGATGGCTGTCGCCATGGCCAGCAGACCGAAATCGGCGGGTACGAGCATCCGCGCAAGGACAATGACGACACCGAAATTGAGAATCGCGGTCAGCGCCTGTGCGGCGGCGGTCCACCGCACACCGTGTGTCAGCGCATGACGCTGGCTATCCGCATCGCGGACGACTATCGGCTCCGGGGAACCGGCGGGATCCGCGGACACACCGGAGGGCTCATGCACGCGCACGCCCCTGCATGGGCTGCATCAAGGCATATCGGCATGCCCGTGCCGTCACTGAAACCTCTGTCGGGCTCATGGCACTTCCCCGTAAGCGTGTGAGCGGTGACCGGAAAGTCGTGTGCGGCCGCGGCGATTGGTCTATAGAGTGCGAACGATCCGCGACGCGTCCTGGCGACCGGCACACTTCTTGGACGCCGGCCGTAAAAATCCGGCCCGAACGAAAGATAGTCGCGGCTTGCGTGCGCGACAAGGCAACAAGACGGAAATGTCTCGCGCTGATACCCAGCGTAGGCGACGACCCGCTTCAAAAGGCGAAAGTGCGTGGATTATTGCAGCATTACTGATCTCAACGAGTGCCTGATCGAGTGGTCGGCCCGACTGTCCCAGGACTTTGATCTGATCGTCGCGGCTCCTCCGGGCGGACTGTTGGTCGCGAATCTGATCGGCTTACACCGAAATCGGCCCGTGACCGATCTTTCAAGCCTACTGGATGGTCGCGCGCCTTGCTCGGGGGAAGGCCGCGGTGTCCAAAGCGCTGTTACGAAGAGTCCGGGACGCGTTGCGCGGATACTGGTCGTCAACGACAGTGCATGGTCGACGCCTGGTCTGGAGGAGGCCAGAACGAAGATCGAAGCCGCACGACCTGAGCTCGAGGTCGAATATAGTGTCGTCTTCGGGCCCCCCACGGCTGCGGACGATGAGTGGCGGCTCCGTCCGGCTCGGACTGTCGCGAATCCACCACTATTCGAATGGAACATCATGCGGGGCCCGCATGTGGGAGCCTTCTGTATCGACATCGACGGGGTGCTCTGCGTCGATCCCGCCCCCGCGGAAAACGATGACGGACGCAGGTATCGCCGCTTCCTCCGCGGCGCACGGCCGTTGACTTTGCCAACGCATGAGGTCGGCTGGCTGGTGACTTCGCGGCTGGAACGTTATCGGGCCGAGACCGAAGACTGGCTGAGTCGCCACGGCGTGCGCTACCGCGACCTCCTGATGATGGACTATCCGAATCAGGCGGCCCGACAGCAGGCCCGTGCCTACGACCGATTCAAGGCGGACGCCTATCTCGCCACGGGCGCCGAACTGTTCGTCGAAAGCGCACCACACACGGCGGAGGGCATCGCACGGCTCTCAGGCCGACCGGTATTCTGTTTCGAGACCCGGCAGTTGATCCAGCCACACGCGCACCCACGCCCGACATGGACGAATCCCCGCCATCGTATCGGCGCCGCCCGCCTGCTGCGCGGGATCGCCCGCTTGCCCCGCCGCATCCTGAGTGCATGACCTCGTCTGGTCATCGACCACGAACTGAGACGCGCAGTCGTATTCGACTTTCCGGGTTCGGATCGCGCGGGTGGAACGGGAGTACGGAATGTAAATCTGTCGGTGCGTGGAGTCGAGTGTCGGCCGTGAGTTACGGGCGGTTGGCGCGGGCGCGTTCGGGGTTCGGATCGGGGTCGGCCTGTTGTTCGGCGATGGCGGTGACCCAGGTGTCCGGCAGGCGGTGGTTGCGGGCGCCGACGACCACGAGATCACGGTACCAGTCGTGGGGACGGCCCTCACCCAGCCATGCGTCGCGGGCGCGGTAGGTGAATACGTCATACTGCGTTTCGCCATCGGCGCGCATGACGGTATGGGTGACCCGGGCGTAGCCCTCGCCTTCGGCGGCATCGAGATTCGGCAGATCGGCGACATTCAGCCGGTAGACGACGCCCCAGACGGTGCCCTCTTCCGCCGGCTCGACGTCGCATTTCATGGAGCCGTCCGCGGCGCGCTTGCGGAACGCGAGGCGAAAGCCCGGCAGGCGCGCGGCGGCGACGGTACGCGCGGAGGGAACACGCGCCGTCATGCGCGGGACGTGCAGGTTGGAGCCGTACGCGAAATACAGCAGTTCGCCCTGCCCGCTCATGCGGCGCCGTCCCCGGGCTCGAATTCGAGCGCTGCCGAGTTGAGGCAGTACCGCAGCCCGGTCGGCTCCGGCCCGTCCGGGAACACATGGCCCAGATGCGCCTGGCAGGCGCTGCAGTGGACCTCGGTGCGCGTCATGCCGAGGGATTTGTCGGTGTGCTCGCCAACGGCCTCCGCCGAAAGCGGCTGCCAGAAGCTGGGCCAGCCGGTGCCGGATTCGAATTTCGTCCCGGCGTCGAACAGCGGCTGACCGCAGCAGATACAGCAATACGTGCCGGGCCGTTTTTCGTCCACAAGGGCACCGGAGAAAGGCCGCTCCGTCGCACCCTTCCGGGTCACGTCGTACTGCTCGCGGGTCAGCCGCTCGCGCAGCTCCGCGTCGCTGACCGGTTGGTCGCCGGTCTCTTTCGGTTCGCTCATGCTCCGTCCTCCGTTAGACTGCCGGCTCGCCTGGAAACGCCCAGGCTCGGCGACGACTTGATCCATGCTACCGCTACACCCGCACGGCGCCAATCCGCGCCGCTGCACTGGAGCTGAATGTGAACCGCCAGGCGCAGGCCTATCTGTTCGCGGGCACCGCGATCTTCCTCTGGTCCACGGTCGCCTCTGCGTTCAAGTTGTCCCTGCGCTGGCTGGATCCGCTGCAGCTGCTGCTGTTGGCGAATATCGTCTCCATCATCGTGCTGTTCACGGTGCTGGCCTGCCAGCGGCGTCTGCACCAACTGCGCCACTATGCGCCGCGCGACCTCGGCCGGCTCGCCCTGCTTGGCCTGCTGAATCCGTTCCTCTACTACATCACGGTGTTCAAAGCGTATGACCTGCTCCCGGCGCAGCAGGCGCAGCCCCTGAACTATACCTGGGCGATTACGCTCGCCCTGCTCTCGGTGCCACTATTGGGCCAGCGCATCGGCGCGAAGGCGTTCCTCGCATTGTTTGTCAGCTACGCGGGGGTTGTCGTGATCGCGACCGAAGGCCGTGTCCTCGCGCTGGAGTTCACCAGCCTGACCGGCGCCCTGCTGGCACTCGGTAGCACGGTATTCTGGGCGCTGTACTGGATCTACAACACGCGCGATTCGGGCGATCCGGTTGCTGGCCTGTTCACGGGGTTCTGCTTCAGTCTGCCACTGATCCTCATCGCGACGGCGCTGTTCTCGGAGCTGGAAATCCCGCCCTGGCAGGGCGCACTGGGCGCCGCCTATGTCGGCATGTTCGAGATGGGCCTCGCGTTCGTATGCTGGCTGCAGGCATTGAAACGTTCGAGCACGACCGCGAAGGTGGGCAATCTGATCTTCCTCTCGCCTTTCCTGTCGCTGGTCTTCATCCACTTCCTGGTCGGTGAGGCGATTCACCCGGCGACCTTCATCGGGCTGATCTTCATTGTCGTCGGCAACGTGATCCAGCAATGGCCAGCGCGCCGCAGCCAAGCGATCGCGGCCCACGAATGAGTGCCCCGGTATTCGAACCGGCCGTGGGCCTGCGCGGCCCCCACCGCCAGACCCTGGGGGCATGGTTGATGGGCGCCGGCGCCCGCCCGGAATGGCGCCCGGAGCGCATGGAGCTCGCCGATGGCGACTTCGTCGATCTGGCGCATCTGCCCGGTACAGGGGCCACCCGGGTCTGCCTGTTCCACGGCCTCGAGGGCTGTATCGACTCGCAATACATCGGGGCGCTGGCGAGCGAACTGAATGCGCGCGGACACGCCGTCACGTTCATGCACTTCCGCGGCTGCAGCGGCGAGCCGAATCGGCTGCCCCGGGCCTACCACTCCGGTGATACGGGCGATATCGAGGCCCTGCTGGCGATGCTTCGCGAGCGTGAAGCGACCGTGTCCATGGCGGCCATCGGCTTCTCGCTGGGCGGCAATGCGCTGCTGAAATATCTCGGCGAGCGCGCCGCCGCGCAGCCTCTCGACGCCGCGGTCGCGGTGTCCGTGCCGTTCGACCTGGCGGCCTGCGCGGAGCGCATCAACCAGGGATTTTCCAGGGTCTATCAGCGCTGGCTGATCGACCGTATGAAGCGATCGACGCACGCCCGAGCGCGGCGGATCGGGGCCCTGCCGATCGACCTCGCGGCAATGGACCGGGTGCGGACGTTCCGCGAGTTCGACGACTGCGTTACGGCACCGCTGCACGGGTTCGACGGCGTCGACGACTATTACGCCCGAGCGAGTTCCGCCCCCTGGCTGCAGCGGGTCGTAACGCCAACGCTGCTGATCCAGGCGCTGGACGATCCCTTCGTCGGCCCCGAGCCGGTGCCTGGAGCGGCGGATGTGGGCGCAAGCACCGAGCGGGCGGTGAGCCCGCACGGTGGCCATGTCGGGTTTCTCTCGGGACGGGCCGGTCGCCCCGCCCGCTGGCTGCCCCGGGCGATAACCGACTGGCTCGACGCCCGATTGCCAGCCATGGAGACGTCCCGGTGAACCGCGAGTCCATCACCCTTGCCGACGGACGCGCCCTCGCCTGGGTGGCGTTCGGGCCAGTCGATGGTCGCCCGGTACTCTACTGTCACGGGTTCCCGTCGACCGGTCTGGAAGCCGCGTTTGTGGAAGAGGCCGCCCATGCCACCGGTGCGCGCGTACTGGCGCCCGACCGCCCGGGTTACGGTCGCTCGGATCACGCCCCCGGACGCACACTGACGGACTGGGTCGATGATGCCGTGGCACTCCTGGATCACCACGGAATCGAAACCGCGCCGGTGATCGGTTTCTCCGGCGGCGGCCCGTACGCGCTCGCCTGCGCCTGGCGGCGGCCGGAGCGCTTTGCCCGCGTAGCGACCTTCGGGTCCCTGGATTGGCTGGCCGAGCCGGGCAGCGAGGCCGACATGGCGGCCCTGAGTCAGGTCTCGATCCGACTGGCGCGTCGTTTCCCACCGGGACAGGCGGCGATATTCCGGCTCCTCGCCATCCTGATCCGGATCGCACCACAGACCCTGTTCTCGCTCCTCTCGGCCGGCCACTGCCCGGCGGACCGGGCCGTGTTCCATGATCCGCACACGCGGTCCCGCTGGACACGGGCCCTGCACGACAGCGTCATGCAGGGCGCCGTCGGGGCGATCACGGAATTGCGGCTCTACGTGTCGAAGCGGCCGTTCGCGCTGCACGATGTCGCGGTGCCAGTTGAGCTATGGCACGGGCTGGATGACACGGTCGTGCCCAGCCGCCACGGCGAGCGCCTTGTCGCCGCCCTCCCAGAGTGTGAGGCACGATTCCTTCCGGAGGAGGGCCATTTCTCGACGCCGGTCAAAGCCATTGGCGGCGCGCTGGAGCGGATGGTCGCTGACTGAAGGGAGCGCAACACGGCCTGACGACTGAAACCGCGGTCGCGGATGATGGCCGGATTAAGGCGAAGCCGGAATCCGGGGCACCGGCCAGGCCTCGAAGCCTTCAGGGGTCACAGACACCGACGGCGTCCGGTGCGCAGGAATGCCCATCGATCCAGAGGGCATTACCCAGCATCGCGCCGTCGAATACGGCCCCGTCGATCCGGGCATCCCGCAGATCCGCGTTGCGCAGATCCGTGTCACTCAGATCGGCCCCCCGGAGGTCCGCCCGGGTCAGGGTTGCGCCACGGAGCACCGCCCCGCCGAGATCGGCGTCCGCCAGACTGGCGCGGGTCAGGTCGGCGTAATCAAGGCGGGCCCCGGAGAGATCCACACCCGACAGTCTGGCATCACGCAGGGATGCATTGAGCGCCCGCAACCCCTCCAGCGTGGATCCGTTGGCGAGAATGGCGCCGTCCTTGACGCAACCACTCCAGACGATGTCCGGGCCCGGCGCGGCACTGCAATCGGCCGTCTGCATGAGCCCGTCGTCAAAATCACGGTACCAGCCGATGCCGATCAGCATGATCACCACCACGGCCAGACCGGCCAGTGCCATGATCGTCCCCCGCCGTCTGCGCCCGTGCCCTGTCCACGAGGGTTCGGGTACGGATTCCTCGCGATCGGCACCGCGTTCATCGACCGCACGCCGAGCCGCCTCGAACCGCGCACGACCCTCGTCGGTACCGAGGTCGCCCATCTCGTCGGGTATCAGCTCGGCACGATGCGTCAGGGGCTCCCAGCAACGACCGTCCACACTGACCCGGTCACTGAGGCGGAGACGCCCCAGCAGCAGGTAGCGCTGGATCACATCGGCCGAGTAGGGACCCTGGACAGTCGTGCTGCGACGCACGTACCAGACGGGTTTTTGTTCTTCCGCACTCACGCCTGCCTAGATAGCAAACCACCCGCGAGCATGCAACGCCGCAGGATATGTTGCACACGGCTCGGCACGATGCGGCCAAGATAATTCGGGGAATACGAGGGGGAGAAATATGGTGGAGCCAGGCGGGATCGAACCGCCGACCTCCTGCATGCCATGCAGGCGCTCTCCCGGCTGAGCTATGGCCCCACGAAGAGAGTGCGAAGGGTACTGGCCGTCCCTGGCCTCGTCAAGCGGTTCAGGCCGCTTCCCGGGTAAGACCGATCGCGCGGTCGATGCGGTACAGCGTCCGCTCGCGGCCGAGCATCTCCAGCGTGACGTCGATCGGCGGTGAGACGGCCGTGCCGGACACGGCCACCCGGATTGGCTGGGCCACCTTGCCCATTTTCAGTTCCTGGGCCTCGGCTACCCGGGTGATCACCCCGTGGATCGACTCGGCGTTCCAGCCGTCCGCTTCGGGCAGGTCCGCGAGCGCGGCCCGGACCGCCTCGAGCGGCGCCGTGGCGGCGCTGTTGAGATTCTTGCGGACCGCTTTCTGATCCCACTCCACGAAGTCCTGGAACAGGAAACGGCTGCTCTCGACGAGATCCACCAGGGTCGTGCTGCGTTCGCGCTGCGCTTTCACCAGATCCGCGAGATGAGGCCCCGTGGCCGGATCGATGTCGGCCTGCTCGAAGTAATACCGCAACCGCCATGCGATATCGTCCGGCTCCAGCGACTTCAGGTACTGCTGGTTGAGCCAGCGCAGTTTTTCCGGGTTGAAGGTCGACGCCGAATGGTTCACGTCGCTGAGATCGAAGTACTCGATCATTTCCTCGCGCGAGAAGATCTCCTGGTCGCCATGCGCCCAGCCGAGGCGCACCAGGTAGTTCATCAGCGCCTCCGGCAGGTACCCCTCTTCCGCGTACTGCATCACGCTGACCGCACCGTGGCGCTTCGACAGGCGTTTGCCGTCCGGGCCCAGGATCATGGGCACGTGCGCGTAGCTCGGCGGCTCGACACCCAGCGCGCGCAGCATGTTGATCTGGCGCGGCGTATTGCTCACGTGGTCGTCGCCGCGAACGACGTCGGTGACACCCATGTCGTAATCGTCGACCACCACGCAGAAGTTGTAGGTCGGCGACCCATCGGAGCGACAGATGACCAGGTCATCCAGTTCGGCATTGGCGACACTCACGCGACCGCGGATCCGATCATCGAAGACGACCTCGCCATCGAGCGGGTTCTTGAATCGGATACAGGGGGTGACGCCCTCGGGCGGCGTCTCGTCGTTGTCGCGCCAGTAGCCGTCATAGCGCGGCTTTTCGCCGCGCGCGCGCTGCGCCTCGCGCAGTTCGTCGAGTTCTTCCTTCGTGCGGTAGCAGTAATACGCCTTGCCGGTCTCGAGCCAGTCGTCCAGCACCTCGCGATAGCGCTCGCCGCGCTCGCTCTGGAAATACGGGCCTTCATCATGGTCGAGGCCCAGCCACTGCATGCCGTCGAGGATGGCGCGCGTCGACTCTTCCGTGGAGCGGTCGCGATCCGTGTCCTCGACGCGCAGGATGAACCGCCCGCCGTGACGGCGCGCGTGCAGCCAGGAGAACAGCGCGGTCCGGGCACCGCCGATATGCAGGAAACCGGTCGGACTCGGGGCGAAGCGGGTGACGACACTCATGGGCAGGGGGCTCTTGAAAACGGTCGCGCATTCTAGCAAAAGGCCCCGCCGCACTGAACGCCGCTGACGCCTAGTCGCGCCGGACGTCGCCCGCGATTCCGTCTGCCACAGCCCCGATTCGGCCGGATTTTCTGCAATCAGGCGCGGAGCGACCGGCTGCGCCCCCGGATCGCGGTATTTTTTTCTGGCAGCCCGGCGAAATCGGGAACTCCTTCTCGCCCCCGCCGAAGGTTCCAAGACCAAATCTTCGGCCCGTTTGCTACCTTGTGCGCATTCGGCGGGCCCACCGAGGCCCGCCCGTGCGGATTCATCAATCAATGGGGAGAATCGCGATGCTTCTGGGTGTGCCGAAAGAGATCAAGACGAACGAAAACCGGGTCGGGCTGACGCCGACCTCGGTGCGTGAAGTGGTCGAGCATGGCCACCAGGTCATCGTCGAGACCCAGGCCGGCGCCAACATCGATTTCTACGACGACGATTACCGCACCGCCGGTGCCGAGATCGTCGACGACGCCGCAACCGTATTCGCCCGCGCGGACATGATCGTCAAGGTCAAGGAGCCGCAGCCGAGCGAAACGCGCCAGCTGCGCCCGGATCAGGTCCTGTTCACCTTCCTGCATCTGGCCCCGGACCCGGAACAGACCACCGGCCTGCAGGAATCCGGCTGCACGGCGATCGCCTACGAAACCGTCACCAGCGACCGCGGCGGTCTGCCGCTGCTCGCTCCGATGTCCGAGGTCGCCGGTCGGATGGCGGTCCAGGCGGGAGCGCGTTGCCTCGAAAAGATCATGGGTGGTCGCGGCCTTCTGCTCGGCGGCGTGCCGGGCGTGGGTCCAGCGAAAGTGACGGTGCTCGGCGGCGGCGTAGCGGGCAACAACGCCACGCGCATGGCCACCGGCATGGGCGCGGACGTGACCGTGCTCGACAAGTCCCTGCCCCGCCTCGCGCAGCTCGACGACCAGTACATGGGCCGGATCCGCACGCTCTACTCCACGGTCGAGTCCGTCGAACAGTGTGTGCTGGAGGCCGACCTCGTCATCGGCACGGTCCTGCTCCCGGGCGCCGCGGCGCCGAAGCTGGTCAAGCGGGAAATGATCAAGCACATGAAACCGGGCGCCGTGATCGTCGACGTGTCGGTCGACCAGGGCGGCTGCTGCGAGACCACCAAGGCCACCACGCACAGCGACCCGACCTACATCGTCGATGACGTCGTGCACTATTGCGTGGCCAACATGCCTGGCGCGGTCGCCCGCACGTCGACCATCGCGCTGAACAACGCGACGCTGCCGTTCGTGGTGAAGCTCGCGAACAAGGGCGTGTGGCCGGCGCTGGGCGAGGACCGGCATCTGGCGAACGGCCTCAATGTCTGCCGCGGTCAGGTCACCTATGAAGCCGCTGCGCGCGACCTCGGGCGCGAGTACACGGACCCGCAGCGTTTCATCAATAACGGCAAGGGTCCCGACGCGGAGGCAGCGTGATGGATTCGCGCAACGCAGTACAACTGGACGACATGCGCCTGTTCCGCGAGCAGGCCTATATCAATGGCAAGTGGTACGCCGCCGATGACGGCAGCGTGATTACCGTCACCAACCCGGCCGATGAGAGCGTGCTCGGCAGCATCCCGCACATGGGGCCGGCCGAGACCGCGCGCGCGATCGACACGGCGCATACCGCACTCGGCACGTGGCGCCGCGAGCTGGCCCATGAGCGCGCCGATCACCTGCTGGCGTGGCATGCGGAGATGCTCGCCCACAAGGAGGACCTGGCGCGCCTGATGACCCTCGAGCAGGGCAAGCCGATCGGCGAATCGCGGGGCGAGATCGATTACGCGGCATCCTTTATCCGCTGGTACGCCGAGGAAGCCCGGCGCCTGTACGGCTGCACCATCCCGACGCATCTGCATGGCCGCACGCTGTTCAGCCAACACGATCCGGTCGGCGTAGTGGCCTGCATCACGCCCTGGAACTTCCCCTCGGCGATGATCACGCGCAAGGCGGCGGCGGCGATCGCCGCGGGCTGCCCGGTTATCGTACGGCCCGCCTCCGAGACGCCCTACTCGGCACTGGCGCTGGCCGAACTGGCCGACCGGGCCGGGCTGCCGGAAGGCGTATTCTCGGTCGTCACCGGTGACGCGCGCCCGGTGTGTGGTGAGTTCTTCCGCGACACGCGGGTACGGGCGATGTCGTTCACCGGCTCCACCGAAGTCGGCCGCCTGCTCATCGAGCAGGGCGCGCAGACAGTGAAGAAGATGTCGATGGAGCTCGGCGGGCACGCGCCCTTTCTGGCCTTCGACGACATGGATCCGAAGGAGGCCGCGGAAATGGCCGTGGCGGCGAAATTCCAGACCACGGGCCAGGACTGCCTGGCGGCGAACCGCATCTACGTGCACCGCGGCATCTACGAAGAGTTCCTGCAGCACTTCCAGGCGGCGACCGCGAACCTCAAGGTCGGCTCCGGCTTCGAGGAAGGCGTCGAGCTCGGCCCGCTGATGAATCAGGGTGCCGTGGAGAAATGCCAGAGCCATGTCGACGACGCGGTCTCGAAGGGCGCGCGGCTGCTGGCCGGTGGCGGCCTGCACGAACGTGGCGGCCTGTTCTACCAGCCGACCGTGCTGGCCGATGTCACGCCCGAGATGCAGATCTCGTGCGAAGAGACGTTCGGCCCGGTCGCCTCGATCGCCGCATTCGACGACGAGGACGAGGTGCTCGAACTCGCCAATGACACCGAGTACGGCCTTGTGGCGTATCTGTTCACCCACGACAATTCGCGCATCCTGCGCCTGTCCGAGTACCTCGAGTACGGCATGGTGGCGGTCAACTGCGTGAAGATCACGGGCGCACCGATTCCGTTCGGTGGTTTCAAACAGTCCGGTCTGGGCCGCGAGGGTGGTCACGAGGGCATTACCGAATTCACCGAAGTCAAGTACGTGTGCATGGCGTTTTGACGCCGCACCTGAGGGAGAACTGCATGACCAACGAACTACCGAAGAACATGACGCCGGAAGAGATCGATCAGCGCACGGTCTTCCACCCGTCGACGCATCTGAAGAACCATGCCCACGGCAAGGCCGGCACGCCGCGCATCATCGATCGCGGTGACGGCATTACCATCACCGACCGCCAGGGCAAACAGCTCATCGACGCGTTCGCGGGCCTGTACTGCACCAACGTCGGTTACAACCGCCAGGAGATCACCGAGGCGATCTCTAAGCAGGCGGAGAAGCTGGCGTTCTATCATTCGTATGTCGGGCATTCGCACGATCCGCTGATCACCCTCTCCGAGCGCCTGATCCGCATGGCGCCGAAGGGCATGAGCAAGGTCTACTACGGCCAGTCGGGTTCGGACGCGAACGAGACCCAGGCCAAGCTGGTCTGGTACTACAGCAATATCCTTGGTCGCCCCGAGAAGAAGAAGATCATCTCGCGCCAGCGTGCCTATCATGGTTCTTCGGTGACCTCGGGTTCGATGACCGGTCTGCCGGTCTTCCATAACGCGTTTGATCTGCCGTTGCCGCAGATCAAGCACACGACGACGCCGCACTGGTACTGGAACCACGAGGAAGGCGAGACCGAGGAGCAGTTCTCGAAGCGCTGCGCCGACGATCTCGAGAAGATGATCCTCGACGAGGGGCCGGAGACGGTGGCCGCCTTCATCGCCGAGCCCGTGCTCGGCACCGGCGGCATCATCCCGCCGCCGAAGGGCTACTGGGCCGAGATCCAGAAGGTCCTGAAGAAATACGACGTGTTGCTGATCGCCGACGAGGTCGTGACCGGCTTCGGTCGCATCGGCGCCGACTTCGGCTCGGACTACTACGGCATGGAGCCGGACCTGATGACGGTCGCCAAGGGCATCACCAGCGGCTACCTGCCGCTGTCCGGTGTGATCGTCGGCGAAAAGGTCTGGGAGGTGCTCGAAAAGGGCGCCGACGAGATGGGCCCGATCGGTCACGGCTACACCTACTCGGCGCACCCGCTGTGCGTCGCCGCGGCCAACGCCAACCTCGACATCATCGAGCGCGAGGGCCTGACCGCCAACGCCCGCGATACGGGCGCCTACATGCAGGAGCAGATGCAGGCGGCGTTCGGCGACCATCCGCTGGTCGCCGAAGTCCGCGGTGTGGGTCTGTTGAGCGCACTCGAGTTCGCCGCCGACGGCGCGAAGCGCAAGGCCTTCGATCCGTCACTGAAGGTCGGTGCGCGGGTGTCGACGGCGTGCAACGAGCGCGGCCTGATCGCCCGGGCGATGCCGCACGGCGACATCCTCGGCTACGCACCGCCGCTGATCGTGAACCGCGAGCAGGTGGATCAGATCATCGCCATCTCGCGCGAGGCGGTTGACGCGGTCACCGACGAGCTTGTGCGCGAAGGCAGCATGAAGGCGGCCTGAGCCATGGCGGGAGACGCACACCCGCTCGGCGCCGCCCATGGCGTCACGCTCCAGGACGTCTTCCGTGCGCGCTCGCGCCTCCCGCACGGCATCGGGCACTCCCCGATCGCCCGTGCGGACTGGCTCGATGAGGCGGCCGGTGCAGCGGTCTGGTTCAAGGACGAGACGGTCAGCCCGACCGGCGCGTTCAAGATCCGCGGCGCGACCAACGCGATCGCGGCGCTGGATGCGGATGCGCGTTCGAAGGGCGTGGTCACCGTCTCCACCGGCAACCACGGCCGCGCCGTGGCCTACGCGGCCGCGGCGGCCGGCGTGCGCGCGATCGTCTGTCTGTCCGAACTGGTCCCGGAATACCGCCGCGAGGCCATTCGCCGCCTCGGCGGCGATGTCCGCGTGGTCGGGCGCAACCAGGACGAGGCCGAGGAAGAGGCGCAGCGGTTGGCGGACAACGAGGGCCTCACGCTCGTCCCGCCCTTCGACGATCCGTTGATCGTTGCCGGGCAGGCGACGATCGGGCTGGAACTGGCCGAGGCGCTGCCGGACATCGGCACCGTCCTCGTCGGCCTGTCCGGCGGGGGCCTCGCCGGCGGCACCGCGCTGGCCCTCAAATCGATCACCCCGGATGTCCGCATCATCGGCCTGTCGACCGATAACGGCGGCGCGGCGATGTACGAAAGCATCCGGGCCGGTCAGCCCGTCCCGGTACCGGAGCCCCCCAGCCTCGCGGACAGTCTGGGCGGCGGCATCGGTCTGGAGAACCGCTGCACGTTCGGCCTCTGCCGCGAGCTGATCGACGACGTGATCCTGCTGTCCGAGGCCGAGATCGCCGGGGGTATGCGCGCGGTCTATCGCAACCAGCGCATGATCGCGGAGGGCTCCGCGGCCATCGGCCCCGCCGCCCTCGTCGCTGGCCGCACGGGCACCCTCCCCGGCCCAGTCGCCTGCATCATCAGCGGCAACGTGGTCGACATGGACGTATTTACGGCCATCATCAATGGTGCGAATGCTTTGCCTTGAGGGGCAGCGGATATGTGGTTTTTGGATTCTCGC